>JAJYMM010000050.1 GCA_021787035.1 Actinomycetes bacterium | reverse complement strand
GTCGGACCGCCGGACAAGCCCTATACGCGCAGCGTAGGGCTGGCCCGTGGCTTCGCCGGTTCACCGCTCAGGCGCCGGGCAGGTCCTCGAGGACCTCCCTGAGCTCGTCCACAACACCCGGGGCCACCGCGACGAGCAGGTCCCTTTGCAGGGCGCCGGCGCCGAGGACGGGGTGGACGCTCGGGCCTCCGAGGACAAGGGCACCACCCTCACGCGCTATAAGCACCCCCGCAGCCACGTCGATGGGGTTCCAGCCAGGGAGCACGACCGCCGAACCACGGCCCGCACCAACGCTCGCAAGTGACAGCGCCGACGAGCCCATGACCCGGGACACGCACTTTTTGGCACTGAGCGCGCTCAGCATGTCTGAGAACCCGGGCCAGCAACTGACCCCCGCCAGTTCGGCGAGGACCGCACCGCCGGCGAGCTCAGCCGACGCCTGGCAATGCGCCGCCCCACCGTTGACAAACGCCCCACCTCCGCGCCTTGCACTGAACACCTCCCCGCGATGGGGGTCGGCGACGACACCGACCACGATGCCCTCGTCGTCGGTGAGAGCAAGGCTGAAAGACGACCACGGCAAGCCGTGCACGAAATTGGTCGTGCCGTCGACGGGGTCTACGTACCAGACCAGCCCACCCCCAGAGGGCAGACCGCTCGAACCGAGCTCCTCCCCGACGATGGCGTGGCGGGGGAAAGCCTCCGATATCTTTTCGCGCACTCGCCTTTCGACACCGACGTCGACGACCGTCACCCAGTCCGCCGCGTCCTTTTTCGTCGAGCGCTCGGCGACGGTGACGCGGCGCCCCGCGATCTCTGCCATGGCATAGTCCGCCAAGGCCAAAGCGAGGCCTTCATAGTCATCGAGAGCCGCCTCGTCGTGCCTCACGGCGTTAGCGCCTCCTACCAGGGCGTCTCACGAAACCGCTCAACAGCTTCACTAGCGGAGCGATCCACTTGGCGATGATGACGTCAACCCCGCGCCACCGGGAAGGCTCTCGCCGCCGGTCGGCTGACCTCTCCCGGAGGCAGGGTGCGACTCGTAGCAAAGGGCTCCGTCGCGATAAAGAAGGAGGCGACGGACCGACACGACGACGGGGCCCGAGAGATCGACGTCGGGGCCGAGGTAGGCGCGGATACTCGTGTGTTCACCAACCTCGACCAGTACCTCTTTGAAGTGCCCGTGAGACACCTGGCGCGCCACGCTCCCACGGTGCGGCAGGGACGTCAGCCCGCCGGCGCTTTGCACGTCCACGTCCTCCAAGCGGAAAGCGACCTCCCATTCCCCGCCATCGCCCCCATAATTCGCCAGGACGGCGTCGTCACAGGGGATGAACACCCCGTCTGGTCCGAGCGTGATGCCTCCGGCCACGATCCTTCCGCTCAGGATGTTCATGCTCCCGACGAACCCGGCGACGAAGCGGCTCTCGGGACGGCGATAAAGCGAGTCTGGATCAGAGTACTGCTCTATCCGGCCACCCGACATCACGGCGATCCGGTCTGAGATCGAAAGCGCCTCATCTTGGTCGTGGGTCACGAACACCGTCGTGATCGCGAGACGCTGTTGGATTTCCCGGATCTCCTCTCGCACTTCGACGCGTAACTTGGCGTCGAGGTTCGACAGGGGCTCGTCGAGGAGGAGCAACTGGGGCTCGAGCACGAGCGCCCGGGCGAGCGCCACCCGCTGCTGCTCACCACCCGAGAGTGCCCCCGGATGACGGTCCTTCGCGTGCACCAAGTTGACCATTTTCAGCACCGCGTCGACGCGGTCATTGATCTCCGTCTTTGGGAGCCTCCGAAGGCGCAGGCCAAAAGCTACGTTTTTGTAGACGGTCATGTGCGGCCATAGCGCGTAGTTCTGGAAGACCATCGCTGTCGGGCGTCGCTCGGGGGGGAGCTCTGTAATGTCGAGCCCACCGAGTGAGATGCTGCCGCTGTCGGGGCTCAAGAAGCCCCCGATCATGCGCAAGGTCGTCGTCTTGCCGCACCCCGACGGGCCAAGCAAACAGACGAGCTCGCCCCGTCGCGCGGTCAGGGAGATCCCCTTCACGACGGCGTTGTCGCCCAGCCGCTTCATAAGGTTCGAAATTTCTAAGCCTTGCGTGTTTTGCGCGCTCATGTCAACCGCCTATACCTGGAAGCCGCGTGCCAAGGAGCCACCCATCACGTGCTTTCGGACGAGCAGCATCAGGACCACCGACGGTACCGACAGCAATACCGCAAAGACCGCTGCCGCCTCCGGCGGGTAGTCGCTCACGAGCGAGTACATCTGGACGGGCATTGTGACGTAATTGGGGATACCAACGAGGAAGGTACCTTGCGCCTCGTCGAGGGAGGCAAGGAACGCGAGCACCATCGCGACGAAGATGCCTGGTGCCGCGAGTGGGAGCGTGACGGTGAAAAACGTGCGCAGGCGGCTTGCACCGACATCGCGAGCCGCCTCCTCGAGCGACCGTGGGACCGCGGCGAAAGCCGCTGTCGGGATCCAGGTCATAAAGACGATCGTCCCGAGCAACTGGATGAGCACCACTCCGAGGAAGGTGCCCATGAGGTTGAGGGCATAAAACAATGTCGCGATCGTAATGTAAAGACCGATCTTGGGAAAAGCGTTCACCGAGAACAGGATGATCATGAGCGCTCTTCGCCCGGGGATCCGGAACCGCGCGAAGGCGTAGGCGGCCGGAAGGCAGATCACCGCCGAAAGCGCCGTCACCGTCGGGGCGAACAGGAAGCTCAGCTCGACCGACCGAGCGAGCGAGGGGTAGTTGAAGACCTGGCGCCACCACGACAGCGACCACTTTTGCGGCAGCAGCGCCGGGTAGTGCCAGACGCCTACAAATGCCCAGACAAGGAGCCAGAGGAGCGGCCCGAAGATGAACAGGAAGAGCAGGACCACGGCCACGATGCTCACGAGGCGCGTCCCTCCGAAGCTCCCCCGCGGTCGCCTCCGCGTCGCCGGACCTTCGGCGGTCAGCACAGGGCCCTCGGTCGTTGCGACCGTCTCGACTCTCATAACGCCTGCGCTCTCGAGGTTCGATTAGCCCTGTAGGTGGCCCAGATGTACGGGACGGCCACGATGATCGACAGGCCGAAAAGCGCCACCGCCATGACCTCGGCCTGCTGTGGCTCAGCGAAGGACTGGAAGGTCTCCGTCGCTTCCGGTCCGAGCAGGGTCGGTGTCGTCGGCCCGACGAGATAGGGCACGGTGAAGCTCCCGAGGACCGAAATCCCCGTGAAACAGGTGACAATGACCGTGGGCAGCAGGTTCATCGGCACGAGGATCTTCCACGTAGCCCTCACAACCGAAGCGCCGACGTCGCGCGCCGCTTCGAACGCGGACGGCGGGATGCCCCCGAGGCCTGAAGAGATCATGAGCACACCGAAAGGCACGCTCACCCAGATTTCAGCGATCACCACAAGCTGAAGGCTGTAGCCGAGGGTGGGGAAGTGCGGCATGCCAAGTGCGCTGGCGACGGTCTTCACGAAGCCCCCGTAGCTAAAAAACTGCAGGATGCTATAGGAAGCGATCACAACGGGAATGAACATTGGCACGACCGCGAGTGCGGTGAGCGCCCGGCCAAGGCGTGAGCGCGTCCGCCATGCATATAACGCGATGGCCCACGACAACACGAGGACGACCGCAACCGAAACGACCGTCACCCATACCGACGCCACTAGTGATGCCTGGAAGTTGCGCTCGGCGAAGACATCTTTGTAGACCTTGAGTGTGAACAGCCCTTTGGTGCTCACCTGGTGCAGCCCGATCGCCGAAACGGCCGAGTTTGGGCCACCGAGGTGGCCAAGGGTGTAGATGGCCGAGATGGCAATCGGGAAGCCAACGAACACGCCTATGACCAGGATCGGCGGCGCCACCATGAGCAACTGTCCCAGCCTTCGGAGGAACCTCACCGACGACCTCCCGTTGACACCGAATCCCCCTTCACGCAACTAACGACAAACCCGTACTAGCGGAGCGAGCGCCCTCGGCTCGGGACCCGGGAAGGGAGGGCCCGGCAGAAGGCGCTGCTCGTCGCTTTTTCAACTAGTCAGCTAACTATGCTGGCCCAGTCTTTCTCCATGTCAGACCCGGTCTGGGTGGAGTAGGGCAGGGCCGGCGTGGGGTAGCCGGCGAAAAGCTTTTGATATGGCGCCGGCAGGTACTTGATCTCGATGCCGGGTGTCCCGTCCATGACCTTCACGATGTCGCCTTGGACGTTAGGCTGCAGCAGGAAGTTGAGGAACTTGAAGGCGAGCTGCTGCTCAGGCTTCGGGGTGTTTTTGGGGATCCCCATGTAGTCGGGACCACCGGGCATAGGCGGGGCGATGCCCGATAGCTTGATGGTGCTCGGCAGCTGCCCGTCCTTCAGCGCCTCGGTGCCCATGTCGGACCAGACCGGGCCCATGTCTACCGCACCCGAAGCGAGCAGGGTGATCGTGCCAGTATTGCTGTTTGGGTAGGTATGGCCGAAGATGTCCGGACCGATCGACTTGAGCACGGAGAAACCCTTGTTCCAGGCAGTCTCCAGCTTTGGGTAGTAGCCGAGGTCGAACTTCAAGGTGTCAGCCGGCGGCGCGTAGGCGTTGACGACGTCTTGGACGAAGCCATTACCCGACCCGCCGTCGCTCGGGTTATTGTACGTGAACTTCCCGGGGTTCGCCTTGATCCACGCGAGGAGCGCACTAAGTGTCTTCGGAGGGCTTTTGACCACCGAGGAGTTGTAAGCAAGGAGAACCTGGGACCCGCGGGCCGGGACCGCCTCATTGAAGACAGGCTTGAACTCCGCCGGGTCGACCTTGTTGATGTTGGGGACCTCGGCGGCATTGATCTTGACTAGGAGATTGGCGGTCGCCGCCTCGGCTGGGACCGAACCGTCCACGAGATCGAACGACGTCATCTTCCCCGCCTTCGCGGCTGCGGCAATCTGGTCGTAGACATCGGTGTTCTCCGACCCCTGAGTTGTGAAGACCAGCTTTATCTTCTCACCAGGGTAAGCTTTCTCGAACTGCGGTATGAGGACCTTTTGCCATTCGGCTTGGACGTTCACGTCCCCTTGGGTGAAGACAGTCAAAGTCTTCGGTAAAGCTGTGGCGGCGGGCGCGTCCGTCGCGGAGGCAGTGCTGGGCGCGACACCCCACGCGACCATCCCAGCCACGCCGAGAAGTGCTCCTTTGCGGTACCAGCGTACTGTCTGACTGCTCATTAGCTGCATTTCCCTTTCTTGCTAGAGAGAAGTTGGGCGGTCGACCCTCGTCCTTCAATAGGTTGACGAGGGCAATGCCTGCTACCGATATTGGTCTATGGATACGCAATCTAAGGCCATGCCGACAACTTGAAAAGGCAGCAAAGTGCTGCCACCCAATAGCCTTACAGCAACCACATCGTCTCTTTACAACCGTTTCCCAAGTGTCAGCCCGCTAATTTGAGAGTCCCGTCGATTCAGAGCGCGCCCTTTCTATTTGGGGGTGTGCCAAGACATTCTTCAGCCCGTCTGGTGACTCACAAAGCATCACATCGTGGACATCTGTCCACCTCTAGAATCTTATGACGCCATGCGAGGGTCTGTCAACGCCGTGCCGGGATCGAGATGACCGCCTTCTTGCAGCGATCTCTGACCTTGAGCCGGAGCACGCGGGCATCAACCTCAACCCCTCCGAAAGCCCAACCTGGCACCAACCTTTGCCCGTGCCTGCGCACGCGGCGACGATCTCGGTCTAGTCAGGTGCATCACGTTGTGAACAACACGTGCCGGTCGACCACCTCCTGCAACCACTTCTGTGGAGCAAGTCAATAGGCAAGAGTGTGGTTATCTCGTCCCGCACACTCAACGTGCTCCATTCTTGAAGACGTAAGTGGCGCAATACGCCGTTTTCGCCTACAAGAACGAGGCAGGCTCCTTGCCTGCGAGCTAGGATCGCGCCTTCCCAAGAAATTTCAGCTCAGAACCGAGCCGGGGCGTGAAAGACTTGTCGAAAGGGAAGTTCGTGGTCATTTAGCCTGGCCAACTAGATCAATCCGGTTTTCTTCGATGTGCCCCAAATACCGTCGATCGGCCGGGCCACGCGCTAGTCATTTCCGCAGGACTTCTATTGCTCCGCCGGCGAGCGGACGCTATTGCGGCAGGGCTAGCCCTCCCGGCATTGCGGCAGGGCTAGCCCTCCCGGCGCCCAAGGAGGTGCTCGAGCGCTGCCACGAGCTCGGGGTGGCGGAAATGGTGCCCCAGCCTCTCTAGCTTCGCCGGCGCCACCCTCTGGCTCGCCAACGCGAACTCCTTGGCGCCCTCCGGCCCGAGCACGGCGCTCGGTAGCGCTGCGGGCACCGAGAAAAGGGCGGGCCGGCGGAGCACCCCCGCGAGGACGCGCGTGAACTCAGTGTTTGTGACCGGAGCGGGGCTGACGGCGTTGAGCGGGCCGCTTGCGCCGGGGTCGGCGAGCGCCCGCAGGTAGACGTCCAAAAGGTCGTCAATCCCGATCCAAGACATCCACTGGCGCCCGTTCCCCAGTTTCGCACCCATCCCGGCAAAGAAAATTGGGTACAAAAGCGCGAGAATGCCGCCGCGAGGCGAAAGGACGAGGCCGGTCCGCACATTGACCACCCGAACGCCAGCGCCGGCCGCAGGCGAGGTCGCCTCCTCCCACTGTTGCACCAAGTCGGCAAGGAAACCATGTCCCTTCGGACTTGCCTCAGTCAGCAGGTCGTCGGTGAGTTCGTAGCCGTAGTACCCGACCGCAGATGCGCTCACGAAGCAGGCTGGGCCGTCGCCCGCAGCCGCCGCCCGCGCCACAGCCTCAGCGAGGAGCCGGGTGGGGCCGATACGGCTTTCCCTCACGTCGCGTTTGTGGGCCTCGCTGAAACGCCCTGCGATCGGCGCCCCGGCCAGGTGCACCACGGCTTGCACCCCCGCGAAGGTGCCCGGCGAGGGCCCGGCCGGGTCCCACTGCCTCTCCAAAGGACCTGCCGGGCTACGGCGGACCAGCCGGATAACCCGGTGACCGCCCGTCGAGAGGAAGGCAGCAAGCTCGGAGCCGATGAAACCCGACGAGCCGGTGATGGCCACCGTCATCGGCCAGGACCGCTGGCCCCCACCGTGGACGCGGGCGGCCTCCGCATGCGCGGCCAGGTCACCTGCGAGCTGGCGGTGCCTGTAGGAGAAGGTCGCGCGGAGCATGTTGGCCGGCAGGTAGGTCTCGACCCGGTCCTCCACGAGCGAGCCACCGTCGCCCCCGCGGCGTCCCTCGCCCAAGTCGTCAGTGGTGGCGGAGGTGGAGGCCGTCGCAGCAGAAAAGAGGCGGGTGTGGCGCCAGCCGCTAAGGCTGAAGGGCGGAGAGGTCACCTCATCGACGAAGCTGTAGCCCTCCTGGTAGCCGTCAGGACGGTGTTGCGCTACGAGGCGCAACCCGAGCGGCAGCTGGAGGACGGCACGCCCGTCGCGCAAAGAGCTGGCTTCCTCGAGGACGCGGACGGGGAGCCAGGGCGGGAGGAGCCGGCGGAGCGCGCCTGGCCTCGTGTGCCAAGCGAAGATCTCCTCGGGAGGGAAAGGGAGGACGCTCTTGTAGCTGAGGCCCATATTTCAGACATTACTGCCAGCCAACGCGTGACTTGCGCTCCAAAGTGTCCCAGCGCGACTAGTGGCGCCGTCGCCTGGCTCCCCCCGGCGCCAGCAACTGGCGCAGCCGACCCGAGACAGAAGGCGCCTAAAAAGTAGGTCTCGGCGCGCCTCCTGTGATTGGCCTTTTACCGGCGACGGCGCGCTCCCGAGGCAGGGCGCGCCGAGCGCAACAGCTTCTCCATGTGGACACGGACGGCCGGCGCATGGCGCCCCAACACCTTCCTGAACAGACGCCCGAGCGCCCGCCGGGTGCGGGTGGCGAGGAGTAGCTCCCCGGGTTCGAGGGGGCCGGCACCGCCATGAAGCGACCGGAGTGGCCCGGTACCGGATTGGGGTTCGACGACCCTGACGGCGGGCACCCGGCCCGAGCCGGGGTGGCCCGAGCCGGGGTGGGCCGAGCCGTGGGGGCCGGAGCCGGCGGGGCCGGAGCCGGCGGGGAAGCCGGCGGGGCCGGAGCCGGTCCCGCGCGCCCGAGCGGTCCTAGCCGTCAGGTCGCCAAGCAGTGCCTCGCTACTGGCCGTCAACTTATGTACAGCCGGCCAAAGGGGTGCGAGCGCGTCGAGCTGGTCGACCAGGTCACCCGGTGCGCCCGTGACAACGACCTCGGCGTAAGAGAAGCCAAGCAGCGCATTAGTAAGGCCCCCCACAGCACGCCGGCGCCGCCCGCCCAGCGAGCGCCGGCGTGAGCTGCCAACAGGCATAAGCGGCCAGCCCGGCTCGACACAGAGCACAACGCCGTCGCAGCCCTCGCGCCGGCGCAGGGCAGCCAGCTGGCGACCGAGTGGCTTGCCGCTCGCCAGGACATACTTCGCGGCACTGGGGCGGGGCGAAGCGACGTCCACCTCGGCACCCTCCGCCCAGGCGCGCCGCACCGCAGCGAGCGTTGCGGCCGGCGCTTGTCCTGGCAGCGGCGGGTAGCTGCCGGCCACGAGGTACCGCCGCGCCCGTCGCTTGGCGTTCTGCTCCTTGACCGGCGCGGGGGCCGCCGCCATGGCCGGCTCCAACGCCGGCGCATACCCTGGCGCCATGGCCGGCTCCAAGGCCGGCTCATGCCCTGGCGCCGGCTCGCCCGCCCTGGTGGGCCTATCGCCGCCGGCCATGGCCAGCAGGCTCGCCTCCATCCGGTCGAGGACGTTCGGCCAGGTGTAGTTGTCGAGCACGTAGCGCCGGCCGGCCAGTCCGAGGTCGTCACGGAGCGCAGGGGCAGCGCAGAGCTTGTGCAAAGCTTCGCCCAGGGAGGCGGAATCAGAAAAAAGGAGCCCTCCGCCCGAGCGCCGGCAATGCCATGCCAGCACCTCGTTCCCGGCCAGCGCCACCACCGGCCGGCCTGCCAGCCACGCCTCCATCGCCGTACGCGAGAAGCTCTCGACCTGGCTCGGCTGCAGGAACGCGAGAGCGGCGGCGAAAGCGTCATTGCGTTCGGCGTCGCCGACGAAGCCAAGGTCGACGACCCGGCCTTCCAGGCCCTGGGGGACCACGAGGGGAGCGGCTGGGTCGCCCTTCCCGATCAGCACGAGGTCGAGGTCGAGCGACGTGCCGGCGCTGCCCAGTACGGGACCCAGGGCTTCCAGTAGCGTCGGCAGCCCCTTGCCTCCCTCGCGCCGGCCGGCGAAGAGCACGAACGGACGGCGGAGCCCGTGGCGGCGCCTGAACCCCTCCGGGTCGTAACCTCTCGGCACGGGGACTCCGGTGCCGGTCACGCTGTGGCGGCGGGAGACCGGGCCAAGCCGGTGCGCCAGCTCATGTTCCGGGCCAGAGAGGAACCACACGAGCGCCGGCGACGCGAGAACGGGCCGGGTCACCTCCAACCGGGCATAGGTCTCGTCGTGCAGGCAGGGCATGACGACGGCCTTCTCGGCCACGAGCGGTGCGCAGACTGTCGTGCTCCAAAACAGGTAGGGGGAAAAGACGATGGCGTCGTACCCCCGCTCGAAGCGGAGCACGTGCTCGAAGAGCCCCGGCGCGGCGAACTGGAACCCGAGCCAGCTCACCTGGTGGTCCAGGTCGGGCACTCGGCCTGCCTGGATGGAAAGCTGAGCGCCGAGAGCGGCGCGGCTCGGGCGCCGTTCCACGCGAAAGCGCCGCACCACTAGGCCTTTCTCCTCCGACACCCCTTCAGGGAGCTCGTTCGCCCAGCCATAGTGGTCGAGCGCGCAGGTCGTGATGACCTCCACGTCATGGCCCCGGCCGCCGAACCCAGACGCCGCTTCTGCCATCACCGCCTCTGACCCCCCGAGCACGCCGGGGCCAAACCTGGGGGTCACGAAAGCCAGCCTCACCTGCCCACCTGCACGTCCAAGAGCGTAGCGACCGGGTGGCGCCGCTCAGCACGGCCAGCTCGCAGGAGGTGGCTCCCACTTCCGCCGGCTGACCCCCTGCCGCCGGCTGACCCCCTGCCGCCGGCCGCCCCCGGCCGGCATCCCCTCCGCCGGCATCCCCTCCGCCGGCATCCCCTCCGCCGGCCAGCCCCGCGCCGGCGCCCCCGGCGGCACGGGCCCGCTCGCTCGCTAGAGTCCGGCAGGCTGATGACAGTGGACAAGCACCTCCGAGC
>JAJYMM010000204.1 GCA_021787035.1 Actinomycetes bacterium | reverse complement strand
CGAGCTGCTGGCGCACCTGTCACCCCTGGGTTGGGAGCACATCAACCTCACCGGGTACTACATCTGGCAGCACAAGCTCGTCGAGCCAGGCAAGTTCCGGCCGCTGCGGCCGCTGGTCGAGGCTTAGCGTACGATTTTTTCCGTTTCGTGAGCTGACCCCCCGAAGACCCCAGGTGCGGGCAGGGTGCCATCGCCGTAGCAGATCCTCACCTGCCACCGGGCCAGCTGTTCGAGCGCCGCCTCCGTGAGTGCTCGTCCCGCTTGGAGATGATCGGGCCAGCACACCAGCCAGGTAATCTCCCCGGCGTCGCGGTAGGACTCGCTTATTCCCTCCTCCCCCCCGTAGCGGCGCAGGTGGGCGCCTGCCACGATCCGGTCGCCCTCGACGACGACCAGGGTCGCCATGTCGGTGACCCAGGGTCCGACGACGTACTCCCCGATGGGTCGCTCCAGATCGTTCAACAAGGTGGCGGTGGGCACCGACGCTCCGGGCATCGCTGCTGCGACATGGGCATTGACCAACCGTGCGAGCTGTTCCCTGTCCCCACGGGTGAAGGGCCGTACCTCGATCATCGTGACCTCCTCGATGCCGCGGAACCGGTCCGCGGCTGCACCGGTCAGGAGGCCGCTACCCGTGCGGCACGAGCCGGACAATACCAGGGTTCCGCCGAGGACTCCTGGCGGAATCCGCTGGACGATCGTCAAGCGGATATGAGCACCATGGAGTCGGGCGCAACGTCAAGGCGAAGGTTGATGCCCAGCTGGCGGGACAGCCGGGCCAGCGTGGCCAGCGAGGGCTCGTGGTCGCCACTCTCCAGGCGGGCGACAGCAGGTTGCTTCATGCCCAGCTGGCGGGCGAGAGCAGTCTGGGTCAGCCCGTGGTCCACTCGGTACTGGATGACCAAGATGGCGAGCTGATTGGCCACAGCCGTGCGCTCCAGCTCTGCAGCGACCTCTGGGTCCCTCCGGTCCTCGGCCGCTAGTTCTTCCCCGGTCTTCAACTCCGATAGCTTCCTCATCTCTTCTGACCCTCCATCTCGGCCAGCCGAGCCTCCGCCCGGCGGCATGCAGCCGCGAACCCACGCGGATCGACTTCCGCCTCCGGACCGACGGCGGCCACGACGAACTCGTCTCCGACTTGGCGGTACAGCGCTCGCCACGGGCTGCGCCCGCCGCGAGGACGAAGCTCCCGAAGCCGGTCGGCGCCCCTTACAGCGCTGCTGTGCGGGTACGGCAGCGCTGGCCCGAAGGTCGCCAGCTTGGCCTCGGCGTTGATGAGCGCAGCCTTCTCTCTCGACACCAGTGCGTTCCGTTCGTCCTCGGCTCCGTCCAGGTAGCGGTAGGTCCACACCGCACGGCACTATAACACCGATGTTATCAGGCCCCGGCGCTGTCGCACAGGGCCCAGTTCTCCCGAAGCTGTCCCCAGCCGCAAGGTAGAAGGGTCAGCTACACAGGGAAGCGGTCAATGACCTGGTCGTAGCTCTGTTGGGCGTCGGCGAGAGCGATCCTGGAGTAGATCTCGAGGGATTGCCGGCTTGCGTGGCCGCTGTAGGGCTGGATGAGGGCGTCGTCGATGCCTTGGGTCTTGAGCCAGGTGAAGAGGAAGTGACGTAGCCGGTGGGGGGAGATGGGGTGGGCGATGCCGGCGAGGTTGGCGTAGCGGGTCAACATGGCCCGCACGCCGCGGGTGCTGTAGGGCTTCTTCCAGCTGGACTCGAAGAGGTGGACCGCGCCCCGGTGCCGCATGGCGTCCATGTGCAGGCCGAGGGTCTCCTTGAACGAGGTGGGGAACGGGACCACCCGGTCCTTGTTGCCCTTGCCCTGGGTGACGCGGATGCGGCAGGCATCGAGGTCGACGTCGTCGAGGCGGATGGCGACCAGCTCGGCGACACGAACCCCGGTGTAGAGCAGCGTCTTGATGAGCACGACATCACTGCCGCGGCGCTCGGTCCACACGGTCTGGTAGTAGCGGCGGATCTCGTCCTCGGTGGGCACGTAGGGCAGGCGCTTGGCTTCGCGTTGGACTTCCACGTCGAGCTCGGCGCGCAGGTGGCGGAACACCTCCTTGAGGTAGATGTAGTCGGGCCGCTCCGCTCGGAGGTGCTTGGCGAGCTGACGGGCCTTCTGCCTGGCCGGGGTCCGCCTTGGCTGGGTGAGACTGCTGGCCTGGTCGCTCGACGCGGTCATCGCGTCGTTTCCTCGGGGCCAGGGAGGCGCATAACCCTCCTGGCTTGGCCAGGAGGGGTGACGTCGGTGAACCCTGCTTCTCGAAACGTCGACGGCGACCCCATGTAGGTGTAGAGGCGAGGACCAGGCTCGACCGGGTAGCCCTCGACTACTTGGGCGCCTCGTGACTGGGCATACTCGACGGCCGCCCGCAAGAGAACGCGCGTCACGCCTGCCTTGCGGACCCGGCGGTCAACGAAGAAGCAGACCACTGACCACACCGGCTGGTCATCAATCCTGGGCAGTGCCCGAAAGCGCTCCAGGGCTCCGTACGTCTCGCGAGGGGCGATGGAGCACCAGCCGACTGGTTCACCGCCCAGGTAGGCCAGGACTCCTACCGGTGCGCCATGCCTAACCAGGTATTCGAGGGTGGCTACTCGGGTCTCCTTGGTGGAACGCTTGTACTCCGTGCTCGTCATCCGCCAGCGCATGCAGGAGCAGTAACGGAACTTGCCATGTTGCTCGGAGAACTGGACGAGGTCGTCCGCTCTGTCCGCCGTGACCGGGTGGGACTCGATCCGAGACTCCACGCAGGGAAGGAGACGGTCGTCGGTCATGGCCGGGTTGAGGCTGCGGGCAGTCCGAGGTCGAGGTGGCGGTCCATCTGCAAGGAGAACGAGCCGTAGGGGTTGACGTGGGTCCAGAACAGCGGGGTGAGGGCTCGGCGGTCCTCGTCGGTGAGCCGATCAGCCCACTCGGGCTCGGCAAGGACGCGTTGGAGGAAGATCGTGTTGATGAGCACCAGAGCCGACTGGAGAAGGTGGAGGGCCAGCATGGTGACCTCTTGGTCCTCGCGGTCGGCTCCGGTCAGCTCGCTGGCCTTGCCGTAGCAGATGACCCCATTGGCGCTGTTCCAGTTCTCGACCACTTGCAGGCCCTCGTGGATCTCCCGCCTGAGGGCGACGAGGCGCAGGTAGTCGGCGACGAAGATGGTCCTCACGGCCCGGCCCAGCTCCATCAGGGCGGCGTAGGTGGGGTGCTGGGGGCCGGGCCGGGTGAAACGGCGGAGGATGGCTTCGGCTTCGGCGGTGCCGAGGCGAAGGGCGGTGGCGTACTTGACCATCTGGTCGTACTGCTGGGCGATCAGGTCCCAGCGGATCGCCCGGGTGGCGACCGGGCCCAAATTGCGGTAGCTGTCGGTGTCGGCGTCGGGGCGGTAGAGGCGCTGGGCGCCGATGTTCTTGAGCCTGGGCAGGAGGGTGAAGCCGAGGAGGTAGGTGAAGGCGAACCCGACGGCGGACTGGCCGTGGGTGTCGACGTAGTTGCGATCGACCTCGGCGTCGGTGCAGTGGCGGAGCAGGCCCTCGATCATGGCGGCCACTTCCGAGGAGGAACAGCTCTTGAGCTGGGAGTAGATGCACACCGAGCGCTTCTCGACGTGCCAGTAGATCATCACCCCGGGCCCGCGGTAGCGGGCGTGCCACTCGGTCATCAGGTTCGACTCCCACGAGCCGAACTTCTTGGAGTCCGACGCGCACGCCGTTCCCTCTCCCCAAAGCCCGATGTCGCGCACCGCGAACGTGGCGTTGACCACCCGGACGATGGCCCGGCGCAGGCTGTCACGGTTGACGTAAGTCCAGCGGACCCGACGCAGGGCCGTCTCGGTGTCGGCCGCCTCGCCGGAGCCGGCGAGACCGTCGGCCAGGGCCTTGATGCCCATGTTGGTCCCCAGGGCGAACAGCATGAACAGCAACCGGCGGCGCACGACGTCGCGGGGGATCACCTCCCGGGTGGCCACCGAAGTGAACACCCCGGTCAGGTCGGTGAGGAAGTCGGCCTCTTTCAAGAAGTCGAGCAGGTCGATGGTGCCCCAGCGCCGTTCGACTTGGTCCTTGAGGCGGTCCAGGTTGGCCGGCTCGGGAAGCTTGCCCGGCTTGGGGACGGTGATCCGCGGCTCACCCCGCCGGGTAGTGAAGCGCACCCCGCCGGTGTCATCCGCGCTGACCGCCTGGTCGAGGTCGGACAGGGCGGTGCGCATCCGCTGGCGGAGCTCGTCGACGAACGCGGAAGGATCGAGCGGCTGGCGCAGGGCGGTGTAGTGGACCTCGCGGTTGGCCTCGAAGTTGGCGGGCAGGTCGGCTTCTGGGTCCCGCCAGCGGTTGGCTCCCACCACCCAGATCTCGCGGCGGCGCAACCCATCGCGCAAGGCGCGCAGCACACACAGCTCGTAGGGGATGCGCTCGACCCGGCCTCGCTCGTCGAGCACCGCGGCCTCCCAGTCGGCCGGGACCACCCCGGCCAGGGGTACGGTCTCGTTGGTGGCGTAGTAGCGAACGGTACCCGGCCGCTCGGCGTAACGCCCGAGCAGGTCCAGGGCTTCGATGACCGGCCGGTGGGCGCTGTTGTTGGAACGGAACTGCAGAGCGCCGAGCAGCCGGGGCAGCATCCGCCGGTAGTAGCTGGAGTACGACGAACGCAGCGCCTTGCGCACCCGGGTCTTGAAGACAGCCTCGTTGGCCTTGGCTTCTTTGACCAGGTCTCGCAGGACGGCTTCGCTCACCACCGGGTACAGCGCCGCCCGGACTGTCTCGTCGGGGTGCTCGACGGCCGCCTCGGCGAGGCGGAACAAGATGCCCTCCTTGCCGCGGACCCGGCGAAGATCGGCCAAAAGCTCGCTCTCGACCCGGTTCTCGGCTCGGGTGCCGATCTTGTGCACGACGCCGATGAGCAGCTCCACCAGGCCGTCGGTGATCTCAGCGGTGCGAGCCCAGCACAGCGCGGCCAGCAAGGTCAGGCGTACCGGCCGGGGCCGCTCCCGCAGGTCGGAGGGGTACTCCTGTGCGGCTCTGGCCCGCCATGCGTCGAGGACGGGATCGGCCGCGCCGGCGAACAGGCCGGCGGGCAGGCCGAGGGAGCGGATGCGCTCCAGCTTGTCCACCTCGGCGAGCAGGCTGTCCAGGCTGATCTGGCCAGGATCGGCCTTCAGCTCACCCAGCACCCCGCGGCCACCTCCACCTTCGTCCCCCTCGCCATCGTCGGCCACGAGCTGCTCGAGACGGCTCGCCGCTTCGGAACCGAGCCGGGAGGCGGTGGTGGCACAGAACCGGTCGCTGGCCGCGGAGCGCGCCGCTCCGATGATCCGCTCGACCCGCCCAGGCGGCTCGATGCGCGTCGCCCGGCAGCGGGCCAACAGTGCGTCTCGCAACCGGTCCTCGGAGACCTCGTCAGGTGCCACCTCCTCGCTCAGCCATGCAGTCAGGGAGTCCTCGTCCGCGCGGGTGGCCTCCCGGAAGCCGAGAGCCTCGCGAACCTGCGCCCGGTGGTACTCGATCGTCCGGCCCGACCAGGCGTACTTGGCCAGCTGGTCGGCACCCACCTTCACCTGGGCGGCGACGTAGTCGACCGCGGCCGGCGGGAGCTCCCCCACGTGGCGGGGGAAGCGGGCTTCGGCCTCGAAGAACTTGAGCAGGAGGGTAAACCCGAGCCGGCTGTGCCCGGTCTTGTTGGCCACCAGAGCCCAGTCGTCGTCGACCAGGGTCCAGGCGGCCACCAGATCCTCCGGCTCCCACTCCCGGTGCATGGGCCCTACTCTCCCGTCCCCCGGCCTTCAAGGTCCGCTATCGATCACTCCGAAGCGTAGCTCAGGAAGTGCCGAGAAGCGACAGAGGCGGCACTTGTTGGCCCGGATCCTCCCCCGGGCGGCGCTCACAAGGCAATCCTGGCGGGTGGAGGGTGTAATTGCCAACTCTATTAGCATAAACGGAACTGGGTGGCCGCCACCAGGTAAGGTCTGGCCGAGGAGGTGGACCGACTTGGTGGTCACTGGAAGGACAGGAGGGGCACTCTCGTGAGCCGGCGGGTCGCGGTGCGCGACGACCGCCGCATCAGCGACAGCGAGCAGCTCCTGGTCCGCATGAACGACGATCGCGATGTCGCCAACGCCTTGAAGCTCGCCCTCGCCGACGCTCCCGCGTATCGCGTTGTCCCCGGCTTCGAGCTCTCTGGCGCGCTGACCGTCTCATGCTTCGCGGTGGCCGACGAGATCGAGGCCCAGATCGTCGTGCGTGGCACGCGATGGTCCTGGTATGGGCTGAGCCGGGTCAGTGACCTTCGTGCGCTTCGGTGTCAGCTCGTTGCCACCAACGTCTTCGACGGCGACGACCTCCTGCCCCTCTCCGACCGCCACGTCGACGTGATCGTCTGCCCATACCCAGAGATGGCCGACTACGCGACCCTGACCAAGACAGAACGCAGCTCACTGCGAGCCAGCCTCACAGACCGCTTCACCGCTGTCTTGCGAGCGTTCGACCCTCGGCGAACAACAGGCGACCAGGCTGCAGGGGTACGATGATCGGTGTGGAAGACGTGCCCCAGGTTGTCGCCGACCTCACCTTCACGCCGGTGCGTAGCGGCCGGGCGACAGTGCCCCCCGGCTGCTGGGAGGAAAACCGGCCCCCGGTCGTCGGCGAAGACGTCCTTGTCGCCGACAGCGGTACGGGTCCCTTCAAGGCGACGATCATGAGCATCGATGTGGACGGCACCCTCGTGCTCGCCGTCCACGCCTTCATCCCAGCCCACGCCTGACCCTTTTTCTGGACCGGAGCTCAGGGGCAGGCTGCTCATTCCCACGCAGCTCGAGCCGCGCCACGCACCCTCCTACCTTGCGGCTGGGGACAGCTTCGGGAGAACTGGGCCATTAGGCGGACCTAGCCGCCCCGTTGGTTCGGCTGGTGTGGTCCCCGATAAGGGCAGGGCCCCGAAGTTCTCGCCGTCCTTGGCGAGCCGGGGGCGTCGGTACCTTGCGGACGCGACGAGCGGCCATCAAAAGACCACCTTGTGCCTTGCGCCCCGTTGCGAGTGAGCTGCCGCGGGCTTACTTGGAGACCAACCCGTGTGGTAGCCAGAGCACCTCAGCCGCGAAGAAGGCCTCCTCGCCGGGCGCCCGGAGGCCTCGGCTGCTGCCGTAGAATCACACAGGACAAGTTGAGACTCTACTTCGCCTCCTTCTAGCTCGACTCGCAGAGGTGACTCGATCCCGGCAACTCCGAAGCGGGATCCCAGCGTGTTGGGCAACCGTGTCCCGCGAGTCACGACCTCAGCACCCTAATACTGCCCCTGGTAATATTGAATTTGTCCTCAACCACGCCCCTGGACGATCTCGCGGTAAACGTGGCGACGATCTTCTCCGAATAAGGCACCACAATGCCTGCCTGCGCGGTGCCGTAGGGATACGATCCTGAAGCGTTCGTCTCATCAATCAGCGGCTTGCCAATTTTAGCTG
This sequence comes from Actinomycetes bacterium, assembly GCA_021787035.1. Lineage (GTDB taxonomy): Bacteria > Actinomycetota > Acidimicrobiia > Acidimicrobiales > Palsa-688 > JAJZYO01. The sequence continues at coordinate 2,715 of JAJYMM010000204.1, read as the reverse complement.
ACGGTTCCTCCGGATTCGCGAGTATGAGCCGAATTTGGCTGTGAGGGGCAAACCCCCTCACACTAAAACCATACACATCGGGCTCTCTGTGCCATACACAGATCGCATGGCCCTTGGAGGTCACGCAGGTCTTGTGGTCAGTACCATCCCCTCCCGCCCCGGTACTGGCTCCACCGCCGCAGCCAGCGAGAGCGATTGAAGCGCTAATGGCCGCGTATATTACGCTTAAGCCTTTTCTCCTGGCCGTAGACCCTAGCTGTTGACGCCAGCGCGACACCGCACCACTAGAATGCGACCACCAAGCCACCCTCAGCTACAGTACTACGATCCAGAGCCTATGAGTGCGCTTCTCTCTTGTGCAACCAAGGACGCCTCGTTCGAAAGCCAGGTCTCTTCTGCGGGATTGACTACTGCGCTGATTGCGGAGGCCATCGAAGCCTGACAAGAGCTGTCGTCAGCATTCAACGCAGCCAACTCGGACACCAGTTGCGCCTGAGCACTTGTGCTCCCTACCACGGAAGGTGCGCGCGAAGCAGTCAGGTACCACGTCGTGATGTCATGTGGTGTAGATAATATCGGTGTACCATGCGTCTTGGTGTTCATGCACTGCGCCCACTGGTTGCTGAGTGCCTGGGCTGCAGGTGTCCGTGACAATTGTTCAAACATCGCTGCCTCTGCCTGACTGAAGTTATTCAAGATAGTCTCGGCGTTACCATAGGCTTGCGAGGTTGCTTGGGAGTCACATTCATGCACGAGTGTAGCGCTAGGCGGTGTGGCAGGGCTGAAAGTTGGCTGGATTACGTATTCGGTTCCTACTGGAGTCTTGGCGGTCACAGTCTGGTTGGTGACCGTAACTCCATGGAGGGTAAAACAGCTTACCAGTGCTGATGAATACGTCGCATCGCGCTCATCTTGGGTTAGGCGGATCTGAGCGAGCGTCGTGGCGTTGCCGAAACCTAGTGCTTGGTTGATTAGGTCCAGTTGGGTGGTCGGCGGTGCTGAGGGGACCAAAGCGCTCGGGGTGGAGGCTCCGGGAACTGAGGAGCTCGGGGTGGCTGCGGGAACTGAGGAGCTCGGGGTGGAGGCTGCCGCTGAGTCGCTGGCCGCGCTGGCGGTCGCCGCCGTAGCGCCGCCCCATATCGCCCCGCCCGTGACAGCTACTGATACTGCGATGAGCTGGTATCGTTTCATTGTCATGCCTCCTCGCTTTCAACCACAACTATAGCTATTACTTGCGTACGTATCGACGTACTGGGGGCCCGTGAGTTCCAAAAATTCGAGAGAAAGCGCTGTGCGGTAACTGTGCGTACCACTGGCGCAAGTTTGGGCAATTTCCTGCTCAAAGGACGTGCTTAAGTCTGCCTGATAGCCTGTACTGGCCTCCACGTTATAGCTACAGCCAAACACGCCGCACACGTAACGTTCGGCATTAGTCTCGACGTTTAGATCGCACAGCGGTACTGCGAGCAACACTTCACCTTCGCTAAGAATATAGGCGGGTTCATTGACATAAACACCATTGATCGACGGCAAGGCATTGTAGCCTGACATAAGGGCGCACCCCGACGCTGGCATGGCGGCTTGATGTGTTACTAATGACGCCAGACGAGGTGTAGTATGGTGAAGAGATGGCGCGGCACTGGCGGTCGCGGGTGATAGGGCTAAAATGGCCAAGAGTCCGATGAATATCGGACGTAACTTGTAGCGACTTAGTCGTGACATGTAGCCATGTGGTCTTCCACTTCTGTTGATCACCGTTTGTTATTTTCTCCTTCCTGATTTGGGGCATGCAAAAAGCGTGGTAAAGCTCCTTCCTAAGGCACGGTACCAAGGGGAGCAGCCGGCTTTGGACAATTAGCATTGGTTTGTTAGCTTCCGATCGTCTCACAGGGCTCGCCAGATATACCGGGCCAGGTGTTGCAGAGAAGCGTGCCGGCGGGGAACGAGGCCCCGGTCCACTGCGCTTCGAGCTCTGTGCCTGCGCCAGCGCACTTAGCCCCGGTCTGGAGGACAAGGACGTGGTTGACCCAGAAGTCCGCGTAGGTGCAGGTCGCACCGGTCAACCCGGCCGTTGTCTGCCAGACCGAGCCGTTGCCGTTCACGTAGGTTCAGACGTGCCCGTTGCAGTTCGAGGCCGTCAGGGGTGCTCCCGCTTGTGGGGCGGCGGCAGCAGCAGCCGTAGGTGCGGCCACGGTTGTGGCAAGGACGACCAACGTTGCCAGCACTTGGCCCCAGCGGCCCCACGGCAACTTGCGCGCCACGACAGCTCCCTTCCGCGCCGTTTTGCCTGCTCCCCGTTGCCTGTGTAGCAGGGTGTTGAGGACACGTGTGTAACTCTAGCCGTGGTGGCGCGCGCCAAAGTGGATGGATGCGCCGGCCACATGCGAACGGACCACCCAACCCGGAGCAAAGGAACCAGGCGCAGGCGCGCGCTCGCTCGCTCGCGACGACATAGAGGTGCTCGGCCGATCGATGCCTCCTGTCTGTCGCCCTACGCAGGACGAGGGACCGGATCCCCCCTGAAGTCACTCAGGCCGGGGGGATAGCGACCTCGTGTGACCCCACGCCCAGCTTGAGCGGGAGCCCGAGGGCGTCTGTGACCCGCTGGAGCGTACCGAGAGTCAGGTTTGCCCGGCCCGCCTCGATCCGAGACAGTGCCGACTGTGCGATCCCGATGCGAGCCGCCAGCTCGGTCTGGGACAGGCCGGCCTCCTC
>JAJYMM010000192.1:1105-10168 GCA_021787035.1 Actinomycetes bacterium | reverse complement strand
CACACGGCACAACAGCACTCGCTATTCACGACAACCGTTCCCCCAACCTGCCTACCTAGCGGCCAGATCACCTTCTTGCAGTGCTCCGCCGCTACTTACAGCATTGTAACTTTGCCGATCACCCAGGTGAGCGACAACGAGGGCCTTTGGCTGTCCGTACGTTGGCGAGGCGCGCCAAACCGTCGCGCCGGACCTAGTCATCCTGTCGGGACGGGTCATGGTCGCGGACGCTTCGAAGCCGGACGCCGTCGCAGCCTGCGCGAGGGCCCTTGACGCGCTCACGGCGGAGCTCGCTGCTCTGGAAGGCGTACCCCTCACGGTCGGGTCGAGCGGCTCCCCGCTGACCTGGCCGGCGTACTCTGCCACCGCTCATGTCGAACATGACCACAACCCCAAGATCGGGCGCCACGAGCCGACCGGGCGGGTCCTCGCTTCAGTGGACCTTAACGTCGCGGTTCGCGACCTCAACGTGCTCTGGGCGCTGGGAGGTGTCCTCGCTCGCCAGGAGGCGTTCAACCCGCACGGTGTGAGCTGGTACGTCGACGACAACCCGGCCTGGCCGGCCGTGCGCACTGCCGCCATCCAGGCGGCTTTGCGCAAGGTCAGGGACTACGCGAGCGCTCTCGGTGGGTCGCTCATTTTTGTCGAGCACGTTGCGGACGTCGGACTCTTGACCGGGAGCGGCGAGGGTCCGCGGGTGTTCCGTGAAATGGCGGGGAGGGCGGCGAGCGCTCGTGGTCCTGTGGACGGGGTGGAAGCACCGTCACTCGACACCGTCCTCCAGGAGATCACTGCCGTCATCGAAGCTCGTTGCCGAGCTACCGGCCCTCCTACGTCAAGTGCCACAGCCTCGTCTTCGTGCACACAGAAGAACCGTTATTGCGGCGGCACGTTTGGCGATCCCACGGTCCCCGGGCAGTGCCAGTACTACGGCTCGGGAGCGCTCGACTGTCAGGAGTCAGCATTATAAGTGGCGACACAATTCGCGGAGCTCTGGTACCTCAACCACCGCGCCACGTGCCTATCGCGTCCGCCGCCGGGGAGCCTCGGTCTGTTTGGGATGGGCGATGCCGGCCTGAGTGACCCAGAGCACTTTGTCCTCGTCGTCGATGGCGTACCACACGCGACCTCCGGCCGTCGTCTCCACTTGCGATTGGTCCAGTTTCCTCCCGCCGATAATCACTTGTCCGAGGCTGCCCCGCAACTGGTGCTGCCGGTCTGCAGTACGCCTGGGGTCGCTCGTCATGGCTACCCAGGCCCGGTCGGCAGCTTCCAGTGCTTGGCTCACGAACAAATCCCACCCCAAAGCTGCCGGCCTGTCAGCAGCCCTGGCCGTCCAAGGTTTGGGACGCGGAATGCCGCCCCCCTGCGTGCCACTAGCGCTGCACCTTTGGCCTCGCGATAGTCCCGCCATCGCCGGGGAGCTCAGAAGACAGCCGCTTTGCCAGTTCCGGGTCGGCCCAGACCTCAGCAGTGTGCTCCCACTCGGCGAGGGAGCGGGCGAAGGGCTCGAAGGTACCCGTCTCAGCTCCGGCTGCCAGGTTGGTCAAGATGTCCGCCAAACAGCCCTCCTGTTCCCCCCTCGGCATCCAGGCAAGCCAGGGGAGCTGCTCGGCGAGGAGCCTGGCCGCGAGCGCGGCATCCTTCCTCGCTAAGTCACGGACCATCGCGGATGCCAGTGATGTGCCTCGCATCGCGGCTTGGTAACGGCGGGCGCGCGTCATGACCAGGGCCTCGGCGTCCCGGCGTTCCAGTCGCACATCCCCGTGCTCCAGTGCTGGGAGCACCTCGCTCGGGCCTCGCAGGAAGGATGAGTAGGGCACCTCAGTCACGGCCATGCCACCATGATATCTGAAGTAGTGCAGATATCCAGTGCTCTACGCTGCGCAGCCATGGTGCGTCCTGAAAGCTGGACCAGACCTGCGGGTGTAAGTCCCGCCTGGGTAATCGCCGGAGAGCCCGGTAGCAGGCCCCGGTTCGTCGTCGAGAGGCGGCGGGCTGAGCGGGGCGTCGAAAGCCTCTTTGGAGGGAGCAAGCGTGCGGGCCGTAGTGCCATCAGGTGCGAGTCCTGCAGCCTCGTCACAGTTACAACGGGGGAGTCGAGCCGCTCATGTCACGGCGAAGGCCCACGTCCGACCTACCGGCGTTCCGGAATGCCCCTGGTCGGGTCCTCCCGGGGTAAGGGGAGCGGCACGTACGCACGGTTTGGTTCGGAACAGGAGAGACCCGTCTTCCCAGCCTGGTCAGCAACGACCGTTCGTATAAGCCAATGGTGAAGTCGAGCGGAGGGAAGCGGGAGTCCGACGGGGCCATAGTACTGATGATCGCTGCGAGAAACGCAGCAGGAGGGAAGGGCCCCGACTTCGGTCACGCCGGCGAGGAAGTCAAGCGCAAGGACATGGCCGGGACCGCTCGGCCCAACCATCCTGGCGGGCATATGCCCGCCGCCAACGTGCGAGAGCTTCCAAGCCGGCTATGGGCTACGGCCAAGCAGTCGCCTCTGCCCCGGTGTGCTGCCCTTTACCCCAGGTGCGGTGACTTCGCATCTGGTGGCAGTGGCTCCGGACGACGAAATGGCTGCGTAACCATGCTGAGAAGACCGTCGGTGAGCTGTGTGCGGGCAAATCGCATGCACAGTTCGAAGGGCGGGTGCTGGAAACGGAGCAACGCTGGTCGGTCTACTGCGGGTCCCAGGTCGGTGCGCTGAAATGCCACCTCAACGACCTGGTCGGGACCCAGCCGAAGAGCCGAGCCACCGCGCCAGCACTCGACCCAAGTAGGCGGACCGGGGAGAAGATGTGGGCCGAGGGCGGACCGGGCCCGGGCGCCCCTGGCTGGCCGGAGGTGCGCCAATTCGTCCGGCCCGACCGCGGGCGAGCCCCGAAGATCTGGCCCGCGCCGCGGTAGCCGGGCTTGGCCGTTGCCTGAGCGGCGGCCCGGCCACAGCCAAGCTTCGGCGGCGCGCCGGTCAGGAAGGTCACCAAGGACTGGTGACGGGTCAGGGTGGAACCGCAGCTGCGCGGCCATTTCCCGAATTTCTAGACCAACGGCTGTCCCTGGGCCCTGCAGCCGCCGACAAAAGCCCTGGTAGATGGTGGCGGGGGCTGGATTTGAACCAGCGACCTCTGGGTTATGAGAGCAATTGCCCTCGCCTAGGCGGTACGGTTTCGATGGAATAAGACCAGTTCAGGTGACATGCATCATGGACCTGGACGAAGCTGGAAGCGTTGAGATCGCCCCAGTTCTAGACCGGAACCTAGACCAAAGGCCAAAGGCGTGGGTCTTCTGGAGGTCTTCCGGCGACGGTCAGGCCGCCGTCGTGTTCGCCCTGCGTCGTGGTCCTGGTCGCGCTTTTGGTGGTCCGCCGAGTGGTTGTCCGGAAGCCGACGGGAGCGGCGGTCGCCGGGTCGTTGAACCGATGGGCCGGGCAACCTCAGGGTTCAGGCAGGTCCTAAGGGTGGTACTGCGTTACCCCCTCTATAAGGGGCATGTAGAAGTGACTAAGCAACATGGGTGCTGCATCTACCCCCTTATACGGGGTATTCTGAAGTGATGCCACGGCCCTCGGTCCTGCCTCGGCTCCAGGATTTGACCCAGGAGCAGTGGGGGCTCGTCACCCGCCGCCAGGTGGAGGCCGAGGGGATCGGGCCCACCACCCTCGACCGCCTGACGTCGCCCGGAGGGGTCCTTGATCGAGTGACGACCGGCGTGTACCGCCTGGTTGGAGCCCCGACCCCGGACCACATGGAACTCCGGGCGGCCTGGCTCCAGCTCGCCCCCGGCGTGATGGCGTGGGAGCGGACCGCCAAGGAGGGCGTGGTCTCGCACCGCTCAGCGGCCGCCATGTACGGGCTCGGTCACCTTCCTGCGGACCGGCACGAGTTCACACTCCCCGAGCGCCGTCAGACCCGCCGGGCCGACGTGCGCATCCATGTCCGGTCCCTCACGGACGGGGACTGGGTCAGCCTGAGGGGACTGCCGGTCACCCGGCCCTCGCGCATCGCCTCCGACCTCCTCTTCGACCATGAGGACCCCGAAGCCGTCGCCCGTCTCATCGCCGACGCCATCCGGCCCATTTACGACTACCCAGGCACCTTTGCGGACAGCCTCGCCCCTCACGCGGCCCGGTTCGGGCTGCGCAAAGGAGATGGGCTGGGGCTCCTGCGCTGGCTCCTCGACATGACCGGCGACCCCGGGGCCAACCGATGGATGGACGATGCTCGGGCGCACGTCAATCGCGAGAAGCAGGCGGCGATATGAGTGCCGGCGACCGGTACGCGACGCCAGGCGCATTCCGGCGGGCGCTCACGGACCGGCTCAAGGCGGCAGCCAAAGGGGGACGGTGGACCTTCCAACAACTACAGCGCCAGGTCGCGTACGACCGCCTGATCGAGCGGCTGTACCTGCTCGACGACGGATGGATCGTCAAGGGGGCGACGGCGCTCCTCGCCCGCGACATCGGCGTGCGCGCAAGTCTGGACGTGGACCCCTACCGCGAGGTGGCCCGGGAGATCGCCGAGGAGGAACTGCGGCGAGCTGCAGTCGCCGACATCGGCGACTGGTTCCGGTTCGAGATCGGCGGCGGCATTGACATCGGCAACCACTCCGTGCGGCTCTCGGTCAATGCCACCATCGGCGCGACAACGTGGGTGGAGTTCCACATCGACCTAGTGGGGTCGGACCTCCGCATGACCGGCCAGCCGGAGGACGTGCCGCCGCTCGCGCGTGGGGTGATCCCCGAGGTGGGACAACGGGGTTACCGGGCCTACCCGTTGGTAGACCACATCGCCGACAAGGTCGCGGCCACGTACGAGCGCCACGGCGAGGAGCGCCGCCCCTCGACTCGGTACCGCGATCTGGTGGACCTGGTTGCCATCGTGACGACCGCTTCGGTGGGCGCTGCCTCCCAGCGCGCTGCGTTGACCTCCGAGTTCGATCGCCGGGGACTGACGCTGCCGACGAGCTTCGTCGTACCGGACCGCGCTCTGTGGGAGCCGGGCTATCGAGCAGAGGCTCGGCGCTCGCTCCTCGACACGGCGCAGACGCTCGACGAGGCATTGGTGGTCGTAGGCCCGTTCATCGATCCGCTCCTCGATGGCAGCGCCTCGGGGTCGTGGGAGCCCGGACCGCGACGGTGGAGCTGAGGGGCGGCCTTCGGCATGTGGTCCCGGCGGAGACTGTGGACGGCACCAGGGGCGAGGGGGTCATGTGCCGGAGCGTTGGGCCGTCTACTTGATCGAGGGGCCCCTGGCAGGGGTTCGCGCCCGGCGACCAGCCAGCCGAGGATCGCGAGCATGCCGACCAGCCTTCTGACCGCCCGCAAGCGTGAGGACCTGCTCGCTGCCACCGAGGCTGACCTCGAGGCCATCTCCAAAGCAACGAAGCGGGACAAGAGGCCCCTTCAGGGCAAGGACAAGACCGCCCTCAGGGTGGGCAGGGTGGTGAACCGCCACAAGGTGGCCAAGCACTTTTTGACCGAGGTCACCGAGACCTCGCTCAGCTTCTCCTGCAACGAGGACAAGGTCGCCGAGGAGGCCCGCCTGGACGGCATCTACGTCCTGCGCACGAGCCTGCCCGAAGAGGTCCTCGGGCGCGACGGCGTGGTCTTTTCCTACAAGGAGCTCGAGAACGTAGAGCGGGCTTTCAGGGGCTTCAACTCCGAGCTCGACGTCCGCCCCATCCGCCACCGCCTGGCCGACCGGGTGAGGGCGAACATCTTCTTGCGCATGCTCTCCTACTACGTCGTCTGGCACATGACAGAGGCCCTCGCGCCGGTGCTTTTCAAAGACGACGACAAGGAGGGCGCCCGGGCGGCACGCCAAGGCCCTGTCGCCCCGGCGGTGCGCTCGCTCGGGGCACTCAAAAAGGTGGCCCGCAAGCGCACCGAGGACGGCTGGCCGGCGCACAGCTTCGAGACCCTCCTGGCGGACCTGGGTACCATCTGCGTGAACACCGTCCAGGCGGCCGACCAGTCGGTCCCCCCCTTCAAGAAGGTGACACTGCCGACAGCCCTCCAGCGACGGGCCTTCGAGCTGCTAGGCGTCTCCTACCACCTCGGTTACGCCGCGTAGTCAGGCACGACCTCGCTTTCGGTCCAACAGCCCAGGTAGACGACTTGGTCTTCGCTCATTCAGGGGAAGCTTCGGCCTAGAGAGTGGAGCGCAGATGGGGCAATCTGTATCCGTGGCCGAGGCCGTTGACGTGCGAATCGCGAGCAGAACCAGTGACGTAGTTACGATTCACGTCGAGGGTCGAATGCACGCCGGTGCAACCGATTACTGGGACGGCAACTGGTTGCTCACACCTATTGAGCGTCAGCTAGGAGCATTCACAGGCCGGGTCCGGCCGGGCTCAGGGTCGACGAGCTAGCCCGATTCCGCAAACAACTTCAAGACCTGTACCGCACGCTCGAAGGTGAGGCCAGGCTTGAGTCGATTGAGGACTGGCTAAACATCGTCGCGACTGGTGACGGTCTCGGCCACGTCAACGTTGTTGGGAGCGCCATGGATGAGCCGGGCATGGGTAACGAGTTGAGGTTCAGGCTCCAGCTTGACCAGACCTACCTGCCCGCGATCATCGACAGTCTGCTTGAAGTGGAAGCTGCGTTCCCCATCCTCGGAAAGCCGTAGGCTGGACGCGCCAGAACGTTCCAGGGCGGCTGGTCTGGCGATGGACAAGACGCTGTGGGACGGGCAATATTCGGCGCTCGGCGCTGCTCAAAGCGCTTTGTTCGTCCTTGGCGGGGCGGCGCAGAACGCGACGCGGGCGATCGAACTCCAATACAGACGCTGCGGTAGCATTTGTGCTACCCTGATCTCATGCGCACCGTCGGACTTCGAGAGCTACGCCAGGAAGCATCTGACCTGGTGCGACAAGTGGAGAGCGGAGAGGAGATCGAAATCACAGTCTCAGGCCGCCCTGCGGCCCGCATGATCCCTGCTGCGCCCAAGAGATGGCAGCGCTGGGACCATATCGCCGAATTGTTCAGTGGCCGACCTGACCCAGATTGGCAAGGCGACGTTGAGCTGGTCAACCAGACGATCACCAACCCCTGGGAGCCCGCGCGTTGAAGGCCATCCTCGACACCAGCCTCTTGATCGCCAACGACGTGGAGCCGCTGGAGGGAGACCTTGCGATAAGCGCAGCGTCGCTCGCGGAGCTGCACTTTGGGGTGCTGGTTACAGCTAATCCTGCCGTGCGGGCCGAACGGCTGCGAAGACTTTCTCTACTGCAGCGAAGCTTCGACGCCCTGCCCGTCGACGATGATGTGGCCACCAGCTATGGACAACTCGCTGCCGCGGTCGTCGCCGCAGGTCGCCAACCACGATCGCGCGTGATGGACATTCTGATAGCGGCCACGGCCCACGCCCATGCCGCCCGGCTCTACACCCGAAACGCCACCGACCTGGCCGGGATCGAGGACCTCGTCGAAATCGTGCCCGTCTGATCACCCTGCCGACGCTCGAGCCGAGCGTCGCCCAGAATATTCAGTACGGCGCCGAGTGTGCTGAGCCCGTCAGCAAGGAGAGACCGAGCCGATTCGGCGATCTCGGACACCGGTAGCGCCAGGGCAACCGGCAGGTCCGGCAGCACAGAATAGCTGGTCAACACGGTTGTGGCGGCCAGGCGGTGCCTACCGTCGAAGCCTCATAAGTGTGGAGCTCGGATGCTTGCCCCCGAGCCCCACTGGCTCAGGAGGCAATGCCATGGCACCGCCAACCCCATCAACCGCGATCGCCGTCCCCGACCTCGTCTTCACCGACCCCGAACGCCTCGCCCTGGCCAGCTTCCTGACCGGCTACCGAGGCCTGACCAGGGACGCCTAAGCCCTCGACCTCCGCCAGTTCGTCGCCTGGTGCGAGCGCCACGGCCTGAAGCTTTTCTCCGTGTGCCGTGCAGACATCGAGCTGTACGTCCGGGCGCTCGAAGAGGCCGGGCGCGCCCGGGCCACCGTGGCGCGCAGGCTGTGAACCGTCGCCGGCTTCTACCGCTACGCCGAGGAAGAGGGCCTTGTGGCCGTCTCCCCGGCGGTGCATGTCCGGCGCCCTCGGCTCGACTACGAGAGCCACGCCGTCGGCCTCGACCGCAACGAAGTGGGCGCGCTGCTGGTAGCCGCCGGCTTAGGCCCCGCGTCCGAGCATGCCCTCATCTCGCTCCTCGCCCTGAACGGCCTGCGGGTCTCGGAGGCGCTCGGCGCCGACATCGAAGCCCTCGGCTTGGAGCGAGGCCACCGCACCCTGACTGTAGCTGCGCAAGGGTGGCAAGGTCGTGACCGTCCCGCTCGCACCGCGCACGGCCAGGGCAGTCGACCTGGCCATCGGCGAGCGCCTGGCGGGTCCCATATTCCTGGCCTGCCGCTAAGAACCGAGGCGCGACAGCCATCTTTCCGGTGCCTCGGCGGGGTCACCGACCAGTGCTTGCAACTCCAAAAGTGTAATTACGGCCGTGTGAGCACTTGTTCGGCGCGCAAACGTTTCCGGTCAAGGCACTAGCTCGGCCCGTTGTTCCGGGCGCCGGCTGTCGTGGTCGGCGCCCAGGCGGGTGTAGCGACGGCATGCCCGAGATCGCCGACTCGGTACGGATCCGAGGGACCACTTTGCCCGCGATTATGTAGCGCCCCTGAGTGGGAGTCCGAGACCTGCGATGCCTGCCGACCGTACAGTCCGACGTCCGGGCTGCTCACGCCGATCCAGACCGAGGCGCGGCGCCTCTACAGCGTTTTGGTGCACACCAAGCCGAGTTCTGTCAGCCCTTCTGACAGGCAGAGCCTGTCGGATGCCGCGCCGATCCCGGTCTGGAGGAGCTGGTCGTCAGCTTCGTGGCTCCGGCCCCAGTCCGTGGCGGCACGCCGGTCGACTCGCGGCGATCCCGACACCGAGCCCAGCCACCGCGACGACCATCGCGACCACGAGGAGGAAGATCGCCCCGTCGTGATGCTCCAACCCCGCGGGCCGTCCCCGCCTGGCCCTAGCGGGACTTTCCGGGCTAGCAGGTAACGAGCCCACATACTCCCTGGCAGAGCTGGCTGTTTGGCATGTCGCCGCGTAGTACCTAAGTGCTGCC
>JAJYMM010000192.1:0-1095 GCA_021787035.1 Actinomycetes bacterium | reverse complement strand
TGCTCCAACCCCGCGGGCCATCCCCGCCTGGCCCTAGGACCCCCCAGGGGTGTTCGACGTGGCGTTCCCGGTGCGGTAGACATCTCCCGTGGAGGGTACGGCAGCGCAGATGATGATCGGAGAGTTCTCGCACCGGTCCCGACTGTCGCTAAAGGCCCTCCGGTTTTACGAGCGCATGGGATTGCTTCGACCTGTAGCTGTCGATCCGCAGAACGGCTACCGCAGGTATCACGAGAGCCAGCTCTTCACCGCGCGTCCGATCGTCCTGCTGCGCCTGCTGGACATGCCCCTACCCGAGGTTGGCAAGGTGGTGTCCGCGTCCCCCGCCGACGCCGCCCATATCATCGAGTCGTACTGGGCCTCGGTGGAGGCTCGGGTTGCCACCCAACGGCAGGTGGTCGGCCTACTCAGGACAGGAGTAGCCGGATCGGAGATGCCCCCCTCGGAGCTGCCTGTCCTGGAACGGGAGGTTGCTGAACAGACCGTGCTTACCGAGCAGCGACACGTCTTCATCGGTCAGCTGACCTGGCATCCGCAAGCCGCTGCCCGGCTCACCGCGCATGCTGTGCGGTGCGGCGGCGTAGCGGGTGAACGTTTCGTCATTTTCCATGGCATGGTCACCGCTGACAGCGACGGTCCGGTTGAAGTGTGCGTTCCGGTCAGCCACCCGCCAGAAGACCCGGCCGAACTGGCCTGGCGACTCGAGCCCGCCCACCGGGAAGCGTTTATCTCGCTAACCAAGGAACAATTCGAGCCTCCGGCGATACTTTCTGTCTACGACAAACTGGCACGCTGGGTCGCCGCACGTGGCCGCAGGCCAGTCGGGGCACCGAGAGAGGTCTACCGAACCGGGATCGAGCCCCTCTTCGCCTCGGCTGGCGAGCAGATCTGCGATGTCGCAGTCCCTTTCACCACCGACCGTCAGCCGGTCCGCAGGAAGTCCGCGGGAGCCCAAGAAGCGGCCGCGACCCGTAGCAAGTGACATTTAGCCTCTTTCACAGGGTCCACCACTTGGGTAGTGGACCTCGCGTAGGGTGCTGGGGCCGGTTCGTCTAGTTCGGCTGCAAAAGTGACCGGAGCGGGCGCGAGCCCGAC
>JAJYMM010000221.1 GCA_021787035.1 Actinomycetes bacterium | reverse complement strand
CGCCCGTCACGCTCCCGGTGCTCACTGGTTGGAAGTTCGCCTACGGTACTCCTGAGGCGCAGCCTGGTTTCAACGACAGCAACTGGACGCTGGCTGACCATCCCGTCTCCAACGCGGGCTCGCCATCGACCCCGGTGCTGTACGCCTCTGACTACGGCTTCGGGTACGGGTTCGTGTGGTACCGCGGCCATTTCATGGCGACCGGCAACGAGACCGGGGTAAAGCTGACGGTCGACGGGGTAGCGCCGACCGGTGCTTACTCAGCCTGGCTAAACGGCGCCTTCCTCGGTTCGGCAGGGGCCGCCGGCCCATCCACGACGACTTTCACCTTCCCTGCGGGCTCGGTAAAGGCCGGTAAGGACAACGTAATCGCCATCCTGGTGGAGAACACGGACAACCCTGAAGGGCCGTCGGGGGAAAAGGTCGGTCTTTACAGCGCTTCTCTTGTCGGGTCGTCCCAGCCGATCACCTGGCGCTTGAAGGGCGCTGACCCAGTCCTCCAGGATCCGGTGCGGGGGATAATGAACGCCGCCGGCTTGTATGGTTCCGATCACGGCTGGGACCTGCCCGGTTACCCGGACGGGAACTGGACGCCAGTGACGTTGCCGGACAGTTGGGCGGCTCGCGGTGTGCCCGCCGGCATCGGCTGGTACCGCACCACCTTCAACCTGCACCTCCCGCCCGACCAGTACGTGCCGGTCGCGGTGCAGATCGGAGGGCCTGGCCCCAGCGCGGGCACGGCAAACTACCGGGCTTTCATCTACGTGAACGGTTGGCTCATCGGGCGCTACGTCAACAACGTTGGTCCGCAGCACCAGTTTTACGTGCCGGCGGGCATATTGAACGACAACGGCCGCAATACGATCGCCATCGCCGATTGGGGCCTTGACGAGATGACGGGTGGCCTAGCCCAGGTGAGCCTGGTCGCTCTTGGCAACCAGTTGAGCAGCCTCCAGGTGCAGCCGGTCGCCAGCCCCGGTTACAACCCCGCTATTTACGGACCACCCACGCCGCCCGTGCCCACTCTCGGCGTGGTCCCCTCGACCGCGCTGGCAGAGGGAAGTTTCACGGTTACAGCAACCCTCACCAACCCGACGCGCGCACCGCTCACTGATGCCGCCATCGGCCTGTCTGTCCCGTCGGGTTGGACCCTTACCTCCGACGCAAGCACTCTCACGTCCAATTCAGGCACGCTGACTTCTGACGCGGGGACAGTCGCGCCGCGTTCGGCGCGATCGGTCCAGTTCTTCGTGACAGCCCCGGCGTCGGGGCTCACGCCGGGCACGGTGGGCCTGCTCACCGTTGCGACGTTCGGGAGTGGCCCGCCGGCCCGGTTCGGGCCGCTCGGCCGGTTCGGGCCGCTCGGCCGTCAGTTCGGCCCACCGGGGGACGGCCGAGGCAACCGCTCGGAGACGATCATGAACGCAGCCTCGCTCTCGGTCCCCTACCCGGACCTCGCCTCGACCTTCAACAACACCGGGGTAACCGACAACTCGGACCCCAACCCCTATCGCGGTTTCATCGGGTTCGACGGCGGCGGCACTTCGTACTCAGCACAGGGGCTGACGGCTGACGGGATCACGCCCGGGGCCGCCGTAAGTGCTGGCGGCCTTAGCTTCACATGGCCGGACGTAGCCGTCGCGACGCCTGACAACACAATGGCCGAGGGCCAGACGATTGCCCTCACCGGTACGGGGACCACGCTCGGTTTCCTGTCGGCAGCCAACAACTCCCCCGAGTCCGGGACAGGAGTGGTCTACTACACCGACGGCACTACGCAATCGTTCACTTTGGACGTGGGCAACTTCTGGTACCAAGCGGGCTCGAACGGCAACCCGGACAACGTCACTGTCGCGGCGGTGAACTATGCGAACTACCCGACCGGCTCCTCGGGGCACACGATCTACCTGTTCGAGCAATCCGTGCCCCTGGAAGCGGGCAAGACAGTCGAGGCCGTCACGTTGCCGGCGCTCGGGAGCGTCACGGGCTACGAACCAGCGCTGCACGTGTTCGCCCTGTCCATAGGCGGCTAGGTCCTTGCGCCTCGGCGGTGTCGGAAGTAGCTCGTGGCCGCCCCTACGCACGACCTGCCGAAGCCGGAGCCGCCACGCCTGGGGGTCGGCGGCCGCGCCGTCTCCGTCGACCTCGAGAGCCTCCCCGACCCCTCCAGCTCGGAGGTTTCCGGGCTTGATGTCCCGAGAGCGGCAGTGGGTCCTTCGGCTGCGACGTTCATTTCCTTCGGTGGTCCTAACGAACCACCGGCGACGGTTCCTTGCTGGCAACGTTGTCGAGGAGCTGTTCGACCAGTGGACGAACCGTCTGCGCGGGATGCGAGCCAGGCCGGAGCGCCGCCAACACAAGTACCCCGTCGATGAGCACGAGTAACTGATCGGCTCCTGCAGCGGGGTCAGGGTTTCCAAGGTCGGCCAATTCTTTCTCGAAGAGGGCATGGAGACGCTCGGTGTAGGAGCGAGTGACCTGGTGCGCCGGATGGTCCGGATCGGTAAGAGATAATTCTGCAGAGACGTACCGACAGCCCCGGAAGCCTGGGGTTGAGGTCGTCTGCTCGAGTTGGTCGAAGACCGCCAGTACCCGTCGCCGAGGGTCGCGGCCTCCTGAGTTGAGCGCGGCCCGGTACCGCTCTTCGTCTTTGTGAGCGGATTCGAGCAGGGACGCTGCGATGAGCTCGGCCTTTCCCCCGAAGTGCTGATACAGGGAGCGACGGGCAACGGAGGCGTCTTCGAGGATTGCGTCCACGCCAACCCCTACCCCCTGGACAGCGGTGAGCCGTTGCGCGGAGGCCAACAGGCGTTGCCGGGGCCCAGGGCTAGCGGCGGTGCTCACAAAGCCACATTCTACCGCCGCCCTTGACAGTAGACCGACCGTACCGTCTATAGTAGAACGATCAGTCGATCTACTAACCTAGAGAGGAGCCGTGGACGTGCTCGATGGCAAGGTTGCAGTGATCTCAGGCGGAACGAGCGGGATCGGCGCTCGGACGGCTGCGCTCTTCGTGGAGCAAGGGGCATCGGTTGTCGTCGGCGGGCGCCGGGAGGTCGAAGGTAAGGAGCTGGTAGCCTCACTCGGCCCTCGGGCTCGCTTCGTCCAAGTGGACGTGGCCGTCGAGTCTGACGTCGAGCGTCTAATCGGCCGAACGGTCGAGGACTTTGGTCGACTCGACATCCTGGTGAACAACGCAGGCATCGGTGGTCAGCGCCAGGGTGGCTGGAGCACCATCGACATCGAGCGCTTCTGGACCGTCCTGGCCGTTCACGTGGGCGGTGTCGTGGCGGGCATCAAGCACGCCGCGCCGGTCATGACCCGGCAGGAATCGGGGAGCATCATCAATACAGCCAGCATCGGCGGGCTCGTCGCGGGGTGGACGGGCGTGGACTACTCCGCTGCCAAGGCAGCCGTGATCCAGCTGACACGATGCGCGGCGGTCGAGTTGGGACAACACGGGATCCGGGTCAACAGTGTCTCACCAGGCCCCATACCAACCGGGATCTTCGGCAAGGCGGCCGGCATGGACGCGGCGACGGCCGACCGGACAGCCTCGCAACTCGCTCCGGCATTCGAAGAAGTGCTGCGCAGCCATCAATCGATCAGTCGAGCTGGAACGCCCGAGGACGTTGCCCAGGCGTTGCTCTGGTTGGCCAGCGATGCGTCATCTTTTGTGAGTGGTCAGGACATCGCCGTCGACGGCGGCATCGCTGCCGGGCGGCCGATCTCAGTCTCGGTTGAGGAACGAAAGAGACTGGGTGCCGCCTTCGCCTCGTTGACATGAAAGAACAAGGCTCCACGAGCGCGGATATGTCCGAGATGACCAATGTCGAAGCAACGTCTCGAGCCGAGCATGAGGGTCCGTCAGGCGCCCCCGCAACGAGTCGTTGGGCTCCGTTACCCATCTTGATGGCGGGCACGTTCATGATCGTGCTGGACTTCTTCGTCGTCAACGTCGCGTTCCCGTCCATGCAGACGTCGCTCCATGCAAGCGCTAGCGCCATCGAGTGGGTGATTGCCGGCTACGGCCTGACGTTTGCCAGCATGCTCATCATCTCGGGGCGCCTCGGTGATCACCTAGGGAGGCGCCGGCTCTTCACCATGGGCCTGAGCCTCTTCGTGTTGTCGTCGATCGCCTGTGCGTGCGCGGGCGACCCGACGTTTCTCATTGTGGCCCGGTTGGTGCAAGGGGGCGCCGCGGCCATGATCAGCCCGAACGTGCTGTCGATCATGGGGGTCGTCTTCACCGGTGCTGATCGCGTACGATCTGTCAGCATTTATGGGATCACCCTTGGCATGGCAGCGGCCAGTGGCCAGCTTGTCGGCGGTTTGGTCATCACTTGGAACGTGGCCGGCTTGGGCTGGCGGGGCATCTTCTTGATCAACGTCCCCGTCGGACTGGCCGCGCTCCTCCTGGCCCGGCGATTCATCCCCGAGAGTAGGGCGGAGAGGGCGAGTCCCCTCGATCTGGTCGGCATGATCCTCGTCACCGTCGCACTGGCTGCAGTGGTACTTCCCCTGATCGAAGGACCCCAGTTGAGCTGGCCGAGGTGGACGTGGTTCAGCCTGGTTCTTGCCTTCCCGATTCTCGCTGTCTTCTACATCTACGAAAGAGGACTGGTCCAACGTGGGGGAGCTGCACTGGTCGACCCCGCCCTCTTCAGGCAGCGGTCGTTTGCCGCCGGTCTGGCGACCCAGCTAAGCCTGTGGTGCTCGATGGCGTCGTTCTTCCTCGTCCTTTCGCTCTACCTCCAGCACGGCCGGGGTTTGGACCCATTGCGCTCCGGATCGGTGTTCACCATCCTGGCTGGGGTGTTTCTCGTTGCGTCACTGCGCGCTCCCGCTCTGACCATGCGATTCGGGCGCTCCCTCATTGCTGTCGGGGGGCTCACCTTGGCCGCAGGTTTCGCAGTGCTGCTCGCGGTGGTGCACGAGATCGGCACTGGGGGGTCCGTGTGGGCGCTCGCACCCGGACTCGCACTGGTCGGTGCCGGACAGGGCCTGACGATTACCCCCTTGACCACCACTGTCCTGTCGCATGCGGAGCCCGAGCGAGCTGGGGCCGTGTCGGGAGTACTCGCCACCACCCAGCAGATCGGCAACGCCCTCGGTGTCGCAATCACCGGGGCCATCTTTTTCGGCACCGTCCGTGCTGGCTACGGCAAAGCGTTCGGATCCAGCCTGGTCGAGTTGGTGTGCCTCCTTGCCGCAATGGTTGTCGTCTCCCGGTTCCTGCCGGCTCGTCGGAGCGTGCAGCTGGTGACTCCCAAACCAGCCATGGCGACAAACGGAAAGGGTCAGCGATGAGCGAGATAGGTCTGGATTTCGTTGAGCGCTACGTGGCGCTGTGGAACGAGCCCGACGCCGAGGTCCGACGAAGGACAATCGAGGACCTCTGGGCACCAGGCGGCGCCAACTACACCCAGGCGGCGCAAGCCGTGGGGTACGACGCTCTTGACCGCCGAGTCACCTCCGCCTACGAGGACTATGTCGGATCCGGAAAGTACACCTTCCGCTCCCATCTTCCTCCGGTCGGCCACCACGGCGTGGTCAAGGTTACGTGGGAGATGGTGACTGTTCCCGAGGAAAAGATCGCATCGATCGGCATCGAGTTTCTGGTCCTTGACGACCAAGGCCGCATCACCTCAGACCACCAGTTCATTGTCGAGTAGCTCGACGGAGATTGAGCGTGCCCGTGTCGTCGAGCACCTCGAGCTTCGATGGCTTGAGCGCGTCGGTCCCGTCACGGTCGTGATCGGCCCGCATCCAACGCCATATGCGGGTTTGCGTCCGTGCCGGAACCCCTAAGAGGAACCGAGGAAGTCCTCCTCGTAGATGGCGGCCAACACCTCCACGACCGCCCGCTATGCGACCTCCGATTGGAGCACTTCACTGACCGGTCGTCGCCCGGCAAGGGCGGCCGGGATGGCGGTGAGGGCGGCAATCACCAAAAGGGTCGCGACCAGCGTCGCAGCGAGAGAAAGGACGGACGGGGATACGAACGCGCCGCCATGCTTCGCCAGGTGGTAGAAGCCGATTCCTGCCGGCACGCCCGCCAGCGCCCCTATCGCGGACGGGAGGACCTGCGCGGCCGAGAGGCCGAACGTGACTTGTTCCGGCGTAGCGCCGAACGCCCGCGCGACGGCGCAGGAATGCCTGGTTTCGAGGACGGTAGCCCAGGCCATGAAGGCGGCATTGACGGCTGCCAGGATGACGAGCACGACGGTGACAACAACCAGCACGTTCGAGACAGCCATCACGACGGGGTTGGTAAGTCCCCCAGGTACGCCGCTTACTGAGTTGCCCTGCCAGAATGCGAGCACGGCCACCACGGTGGCGACGGTCACGGCAGTGCTCGCCACAGCGAGCAGGAGACGCCGTGGTCGTCGCGCCACCAGTCGGGCCCCGAGGAGCAGCGGAGCCGGGAGCCATCGCGAGAGCGCAACTATTACGGGCCGACGCCGCGGGGACCGTGGGGCATCGGCCAGTGCCGCGACGGTGCTCATCCTCGCCGCTCTGCGTGCCGGACGGAACGTCGAGACCGCTGCGATCCCGATGGCGACCGCCATCACCACTGCCACCGTGGCACCAGAGAGCGTCGGCGCACCAGGGCTGCCGATGAGACCGTCATTTGGCTTACTGAGGACTGGCACGACCAGCCAACCCACGGCCAGCCCGATCAGGGCCCCGACGAACGCGACCAGAAGGTGCCCGGTCAGCAACACCGCGGCGACCAAACGAGGAGTCCCACCCACGGCCTTGAGCAGACCGCTCCTGCGCGCCTGTTCGGCCATCCGGCCGGCAACGAGCACGGCTATGCAGGCGATCGCCAGCATGCTGAGCAACCAGGTTCCGATGACGAGCGCTTCTTGCTCCAGCTCGATCCCTCTGGCGTCCTGGTGGCTGATCTGCTGCCATGAGAACGCCGAGAGATTGTTCGTGGAGTGGGCGTTGGCGAAGGCCGTTGCCGCGGCCGGGTTAGTGAGCTTTAGGTTCAACAGGTACGACAACGGGTACTTGGGCGTGGCCAATGATCGGGCATCGGCCTCGGTGAGCCAGAGGATCCCTGGCCAGTTGACGGACGGCCACGCCGCCGTGACGGCCACGCCGGCCACGCGGAACGAGTGACCGTCCAGCATGATCGAGTCTCCTGGGACAACACCCAGCTCCGTCGCGTAGGTCGACTCGACGACAACGGCGCCAGGGCGGACCCAAGTCCCCTCTAGGACCTTCGGTTGGTCGACCAACGCTCGGGTCTGCTCGCGTCCCTCTACCACGAAGCCCCCGGCTTGCGACGCCACCGTGTGGCCGTTGGCCACCAGCGACGGAGTGGCGACCGGGTACGGCCCGCTGTAGCCGACGACACCAGGCGCGTGCTCCAGGGCGATGAGGTCCGGAGGCGCAGCGGTGGGTGCTTCCTTTCCGTTGGCGGGGACGTTGGACTGGACCATCACGTCGGGACCGGCAGTCGCAGCGCGCGTGTGTGCGTAGGGGTCGCTCGTCGCTCCGCTCAATGCCAGCCCGAGGGTCAAAGTGGCCGTTGCCGCGGCGATGACCGTGACCGTCAACATCGTCCGCGTCTTCGCATGAAAAAGGTCCTTGGTGGCAAGGCGCCAGATCACGACGAGCTTTCCCACCGGATTCACCCTCTCCTCGCCGTACCGCCGACCAGCCCTGTCTCGTCCACGAGGGTCCCGTCGCGCATCGTGACGAGCCGGTCGGCGGTCGCGGCAATGCGCTCGTCGTGGGTGACGATTACGAGCGTGAGCCCACCTGCGTGCAGGGTCTCGAAGAGCTGGAGGACCCCCAGGGTGGCGGCGCTGTCCAGGTTGCCGGTCGGCTCGTCGGCCAAGATGAGCCGCGGCTCGTTCACCAGCGCTCGGGCGATCGCCACTCGTTGGCGCTGGCCCCCCGAGAGTGCGGAGGGCAAGTGACCGCCCCGGTCGGCGAGCCCCACCTGGTCGAGGATCTGGCGGGCACGTCGTCGGGCCTGCCGTGGTGAACGCCCCGCCAGCAAGGCCGGCAGCTCGACATTTTCTTGAGCCGTCAGCTCCTCCATGAGATGGAACGCCTGGAAGACAAAGCCGACGTCCTGGCGCCGCAGCTCCGCAAGGGCTTGCTCGGACAGCTGGTCGATGCGCCGCTTGCCGAGCCACAGCTCGCCAGAAGTCGGCCGGTCGAGCCCGCCGAGAAGATGGAGGAGGGTGGACTTGCCGCACCCACTCGGGCCCATTACGGCAAGTGCCTCTCCGTTGACGACCTCAAGGTCGACATCATCAACGGCCCGCACAAGTGCCTCGCCGTGGCCGTAGTCCTTCCGCAGCTGGTGGGCACGCACCAGGACTCTGGCAGGGTTCGTCATCGCTCTTCCTCCATTCGGTGCAGGAGCGTTCCCACGCTTCTAAGTTTGAGAAGCGCGGGTTGGCTTGGGATATGGCTGATTCGGAAGATGCCGCTGTGCAACATGAAAACCCAGGCCACGCCGGTCAGTACGCAGGCCGCGATGGGAACACCGGCCGTGAGAGCACGGAGCCGTGCCGCACTGCGGTGGGCACCCTGGGCGCGAACGGTCCACGCTGCGGTACGGAGCGGGAGCACGAACGCCACCACATTGGAGTTGACCACGACCCGGCGCGTCGCGACGGTCAAGCCGGCTCCGCGGGGCCCTGCGGGACAGGGAGATATTGCCACCGCGACGGAACTAGCCACGGCATGCCGATGGGCCTCTGGCGCTGAGCGCGGTCAGCGAGCAGAGTCGGGCGTGCGGGTAGTACGGCCCCATGGTCTGAGCGGCTGCCGGTGCGCTCAGCGTTTGGACGATGTCTTGCGGCGCAGAACGGAACGACGGGTTGACAAGCGTGTAGCGCATCGCCAGGAGGTAAAGCGGCGCGGCCGGCTGAGCGAGCGAAAGCGGCAGGAAGGTCACTCCGGCCACTCTCTCAATGACGGCCCGTTGCGCCTCCGTGCCGATCACGTAGGTATATGTCCCGCCGGCGCTCAACTTCGTTGCGTCGTCGGCGCGACAACCGAGGTCAGTGCGGCCGCCGGGCAGGTGGTTGACGACGACGGGATCGGTGCCCTCCCCGATATTGACGCACATCGACCAATAGCGCACCTGGTCGCTCGCGTTGGGCCAGATTGATGGGTGCGCGCCAGGCGGAGAGGTGGGCGCCTTTCCCGTGACCACGATGACGTTAGAGGCGCTCGGAGGTGCCGTGTAGGCCACAAGATAGGCGGTCTCTGGATTGGGGAAGTAGGTGTGGAACGCGACCCGGAAAAACTGGAGGGGTGCGGGCCGGCTGGTGCCAACCGAAGATGGGGCTGTTGCTCGAGTCGTAGTGGTCTGGCGAACGGGCGGGGGGATAGCCGCGGTGTGTGAGGTACAGGGCGGCAGCTGCTGGGTCGAACCACGGTTCTCGACCGTGATGTGAGGCAGTTGGATATGTGATGCGTCTCCAGTCGCGGGTACGTAGACCCGGTACTCCAGGTACCCAACACCCGACGTAACGCCCGCCGGGGCGAGGGGCAGAACATTGACCTGGCCCGGTGATACTTGCATGCGAAGCTTCAGCGTGAAGTGCCCGCCCGTCGCGCCCGCCCGATGCCAGGGGTTCGCGCTCCCTGGGTCCGGTGCAATCTGGTAATCGGCAAGCGTCGACACCACGCCGTTGGACGTGAACGGAAGTTCGCTGCTCGAGTACACGGTAAAAGATGCATAGCGAGCATCGGGGTAGACACCCGACACGAGGACCTGGGTGCCCTGGTGGATGGTGAAGGATTGCCCCCAATACCATGCAGCGGTGTCAGGGAGACCGCTGTTGGCCGTCAGGTAGCTGTCCTCGATTGGCCACGCACACGCAGATGCCTGGCCGCGCGGGCTCTGTGCCACCCGGGGTGGAGATGCCGAAGCGGACGTCGCACAACCGGCCAACAGGGTCATTCCCATAGCTGTGGCCGCCATCAGAGTCAGGGGGCGGAGACGGAACCTCTTTGGGTGCATGCTCAACTTTCCTTTTCTGTCGTCAGTGCTCGGCGGACGCGTATCGCCTGTGATCGTTGATCAACCCTGGACCGGCCTTCTGCGCTAGTTCGGCGCAATGGGATCTCCTGGCTTGGGCGGCTCGCTGATGGACGTCCTCCGGATCTGAGAGACATCCTCGGGCGATACCTCTCGGAGGGTGGGCCAGCCCATTCCGGTGCTTCCGCAG
>JAJYMM010000237.1:9940-46302 GCA_021787035.1 Actinomycetes bacterium | reverse complement strand
ACGAACCCACGCCGGCGACCTCTGCCACGCGCCCGTTGGCCGAGACTCCCACCCTTGGCCCCTCGGGCCCTCGATATCGGAGTAACTCCATGACCTGCGTCACGCTAGCAAGAGCGCTCCGTCTTCATGCGCGGGAGGTCCGAAGCGTGGCCCTCGCCTTTATCACTGGAGGAAGGGCAATCGCTCTTGTCTGTGGTTGTCCGGGGACCTGGGGCCCAGACGAGCCTGTCCTGCGGTGTGCCGGCCGCCCTCCGGCCCTCCGTGTCCGAGGTTGTCCGAGGTTGTCCCGATACGGGGCTTCGTTCGGCCTTGTCACACTACGTTCTCGACCACTGACGGTGTCGACGGCCTGCCGGTTGTGGTGCCAGGAGCCGAGAGGAGCCGGGACCGCAGCACGGGACCACGCCGAGGACAGGCACCGGCACCGCTCACCCCTGTGACCCAGCGGGTTGCCCACGGTCAGATGGATGCTCGGCAGCGGTGGTCGCGCAAGTGATGGCGCCGGCTCAGGCCGGCGAGACCAGGAGAGGCCAAATGCTAAAGCTGAAGAGAAAGACAAATAGGACGGCCAAAGGGATCGGAACGGCAGTGGCGGCGCTTGTGATGGTCCTGCCGGTCGTCGTGGTCGGTAGCGCCACTGCCGAAGCCGCGACGCTGGACGGCCCCCACGTGACCTTTGTTGGCGACGATTCTTCGCCCCTGGCCGGGGGTGCTCCTGTCTACCTTTCGGGGCACGGCTTCGACGGAGCGACCGCAGTGCGCTTTGGCTCTGTCAACGCCCCTGACTTCACGGTCGAAGACGATTCGGACATCGTCGTAACGGCACCACCGGCATCGACGACGGGGCCCGTCGAGATCACGGTCACCACCCCTTCGGGGACATCGACGCTGAACCCAGGCGACGTGTTTACATATGTCGGCGGGCCGAGCCTTATGTCCGAGAGTGGCAGCGTCAACGTTAACGACCCCTCCTTGTACCCCGTCTACCTGGGCGGTTACGGGTTGACAGATACAACGTCGGTGTCATTTGGTTCTACTCAGGTGACCGACCCTTCGTCCTTCGACGCTTCTGACGACCAAGACATCTCGGTTACCCCGCCCGCCCTTGGCCTCGGAAGCGTCCCTGTCAGCGTCACCACGCCGGATGGGTCCAGCGTTCCTGACTCGCCCACGGTCCCTGTGACTTACGACAGCGTGCCCCAGGTCGACGGCCTAAGCAATAACAGCACGGTAACGGGCGAACCAGAGGGGCCGCTCACGGGTGGGGACAGCTTCGCGATCAATGGGAGCGGTCTGGCGGATGCTACCCAAGTGCTCTTCGGGGGCATCCCGGCCACGAACGTCTCGGTGGGGAACGACGACTACATTGTTGGCACGGTCCCGCCGGGAGCGCAGGCCGGGCCGGTTGACGTGACCGTTGTGACGCCAAATGGGACATCGGCCGTCAACCCAAACGATGTCTGGTTTTATGAGCCGGGTGGGACGGTCGGGGCCGGCGGCGCCGGCACCACGGGCCTGCCCCTCATAACGGCGATCGCTTCGAGTACGGGAGGCTTCGTCCCAGTGGCAGGGGACCCATCCTTCAGCTACCCGTCCGGGCCAGACGCGAGCAGCCAAACGGTGGCGATCACCGGTGACAACTTCTCGGGGGTGACGGCGGTTGACTTCGGCACGACGGCAGCGGCGTTCACCTCGCCTGTGAGCAATGGGGACGGCACGAGCACCATCACCTCGACAGTGCCTCCTGGCATCAGCGGCACCGTACCCATCTACGTGACCAGCGCGGCCGGCACTTCGGTTGTTACTCCTGGAGCCGGCTATACCGTGACGACGAGCCCGCTCGTCGACGGCGTCGTGGTGGACGGGGGCACGCAGTACACAATCAGTGGGAGCGGTTTGTACGGAGCGACCTCTGTGGACTTCAATGGCCAGCCGGGTACCAACATGGTGGTCCAGAGCGATGGCAGTATCACCGTCGATGCGCCCTCGGGTGCGACGCCTGGAGACGTCACCGTGACGACTGGTGATGGGACCTCGCCGGTCAACCCAGGGGACGTTTACGGCTTTTATGTCGCTCCCGAGCCCGTCTTTTCGTACTTCGGCGCCAGCTTCCTCGGTACGGGCGCGCCGGCTGGAGGCGATAGCGTATTCGCCTGCCTATACGCTGGCCCGTTCACCCCGGTAGCGCTCGATTTCGCGAACGTACAAGCGGCCGGTTTCAGTGATTCAGGTTCTTCTGGCTCTGGCGGTTGCGTCAGCGCCACGGTGCCCTCCGACCCCGCCGACGTCCCAGGACCTGTGCCAGTAACCATCAATGCGAGCAGTCCCGGGGGCCAACTGTCTTCTCCCATGCTACCTGGCGATTATTGGTACTACGGTCCTTCGGGAGCGGGTCAGGTCCCCGTGGTCACCGGGACATCCAGCGGTACCGTCATAATTGGCCCTGACTATTATCCAGGCATTGGACTGTACGGCAGCGGTTTTTCCAATGCTACTCAGGTCAACATCGGTGGGCTTGCACTGACGAGCGACGCCTTCACCGTGTATAACGACGACGCGATGGATCTAGCTCTCCCGCCCAACACTCCTACGGGTAATGACCACATCACCGTGACGACACCCGTGGGTACCTCTGTCGCTAGCACTGACGACCTCCTGGTCGTCACCCCAGAGGTGGTCCCGGTCGTCACCGCACCGCCTGCACCGCCGACGGCGACAAGTTCTGACAGCTCTACTTCGACATCTTCGACCGGCACGGCATCCGCGACCACAGGCCCTGTTAGCGCCACCGCCACGGGAGTAGGTGGAGTGACCGTCTCGACCTACGGTTCGGATCCCGAGAGCTCGGCTCCTTCTGGCGCCACCGGTACCTACGTGGACGTCGAAGTCTCTTCGGGGGAGACCTTTACCTCGCTGGGCATAAGGGTCTGCGGCCTCACGGCCTTGGCGAACTCGTTAGAGTACTACGACGGCTCGGGTTGGGTGGCGATGGCACCACAGAGCTATGACCCCTCAACTGGTTGCACGACGGTGACGCTCAACGATTCGAATAGCACTCCTCTCATCTCCGCTCTCACAGGGACGCCAATTGCGGTGACGGCTGCTGGCACTGGCGTGACGACTACGACGACACCGCCCGCCACGACGGTCACGACAACTTCGACTGGGTCCGAGCCCGGTGGTATTGTTGTTCCTCCTGCTAGCGTTTTCGTACCCTCCCCCACGACTACCACAACCGTCCCGGCAACCCCGCCTCCGCCGCCGCCCTTCCCAGGGGCGGCAGCCACTTACCCCGACGGGGCGATAGTCGCGTTCGTGCACAAAGACTTTGTGTTTGCCGGTGGTCGGGCGTTCGCTCTGACCGCGAAGGAGCTGACGGCATTGCGCAAGGTCGACCACGCAAAGGTGGTCGTTGCCGAGCGTGGGGCAACCGCTCCCACGTCGAAGGCCCCGCGCTCGGGGACGCTCCTATCTACTCGTCCTCTGAATGGCAAGACAGCCGTCTACGTCGTGGGGACGGACAGTCGATTGCACGGTTTCGCGACACCCAGGCAGCTCCTGGTGGACGGCTACGACCCGGCACTTGTCGTTACGGTCCCCAACCTAGGAGGCCTGAAGGTCGGCAAGACGGTCGGCATGGAGGGAACTGCCGCCGATGCTCTTCAGACGAGGGCAGATGGCGCCATAGTCCAGGCGTCCGGTGCAGTGTATGTGTTCGCTGGCGGGCTGCCGTTCCCCGTCGCCAACCTCAAGGCTCTGGCTGGCGTCCGCAAGGTCGACAAGGCGATCATATTGAAGGGAAAGTTGCCTTCGACCAAGGAGACCACGATCGCTTCTGGGGTACTCCTCAGCCTCTCCGGCGCCGTGTTCGTGAGCTCGGGAGGGGAGTTGTTCCCGTTCCGCTCGATGGCTCAACTGGTTGCTGATGGCTACGGCGGTACTGCTGCCCTGCCGTCCCCCGGGCTGGGCCACGTGTCTGTATTGACTTCCTACTCAGCTACCTAGACAAGTTCGAACGGCGGCAAAGTGGGTGGCCGGCCATGCTTCTAGGCTGCCGGCCACCCACGTCCTAGCGCGCCTCGAGCGCTGGAGCGACGCTCGAGGACACATGGCGAAGGCCCCCAGAGCCAAACCCGTCCGTAATTCCTCGCTCACTTGGCGACGATAACCGGGACGATACATTCTTCGAGCGAGGTCCCACCGTGGAGGTAGCGGCCCTCAGGGCCCTTGCCCCAGGACGGGTTCTCGCGAAACCCGTGGTCGGCCAAGACGACGACAGGCACCGACGCCGGCAGCGCCGCCAGGGAGGCGAACACGCGTTGAGAAATGGAGCGAACTGCGTCGTCCAGTAAGACCGCCAGCTCCAGCGAGCTGTGGTGGAGGCGCTCGTCCAGTGCAGAAGCAACCGCGACCATTACCGGCGAGGGTGATGCCCAAAGCTCCCTCAACTGGACGGCATTGTGGTCCCGGTCAGCCCGCTTGAGGAGCGCCACCTCGTAGCCGAGGTGCTCGAAGGGCGCAAGTGCCGCCTTGCGTTCTCGCCTGCCCGCCCACTCGCCAGTGGCCTCGGCTGCCGATCCGGCGGGGACCGGCCGGCCCAGGGCGAGGCCTGCCATCGCCTCGGCAGTGCGTGTCGGTTCAGGGACAACGGCCCAGTGCCAGCGCAACCGGCGCCCGGGCAAAACCCGCGCGAGCTCGCCGGCGAAGAGCTGGCTGGCATCTGCGCGCATCGCGTCGACGAGGACTACAGCCACTTTGCCGCTCGTTTCGAGCAGGGGCCTGATCACCGACGCGCCTACCTCTGGTAGCGGCAAGCACCCGGGGAAACCGGTCTCCGCGTAGCGCGAGAGCGCTCCATCGGCGGCCGCCGTGAGCCGGCGGGTGCTGGCCCGGAACAACTCGACCGCGTCGGGCGACAGGACGGAGCGCCCGGCAGCTGCCAGGCAAGCGCGGCTCACGAGGCTCGCCAGGGGTGCGATGTGCTCGGGGTAGACCGCCTCCACGAGCTCCGCGCAGGAGGTGGCCGGCAGGCGGCGCTCGGTCTCCGCCATGTGACGCGCTGCCTCGAGCAAGTACCCGAGGGCACCGAGCTCTTCCGGCCCCACGAGGAAGTGCTCTCTCGCGAGCCCCGCGAGGTCCAGCCCACCGGCCTCTCCGAGCTCTGCCACACCCTGCCAATCGCCGGCGAGGCGGCGTGCCAGTTGACCGGCCGCCAGCGCTACGGGGTAGCGCAGGAGCCGTTCGGAGCTGAGCACGCGCGCTACTTCGGCGAGGGGGGCAGAGCCGAGCCCGAGGGCCCGCTCCACCTGGCCGCCGAGTGCCGTGCCTGGTCCGCAGCGGCTGTCCAGATCGGCCAGCTCGCCGAGAGCGCCCAGGTCTTGGCGGGCCGCATCTCTCGCCTGGGTTAAGTTGGGCGCCTCCGTGAGGGTGTGGGGGACCCACTTGGGCAGGCCGGGCCGTCCTGCCCACCAGGCCGCCAACCAGAAGGCATCAGCTGCTTGCACGGAAGGCAGGGCTCGGGCCAATGAAGGGAACCGCGCCTTCAAGAAGCCGGCTGTGCCCGACGAAGGCGCTGCTGGTCTCGACGCCAGGTCGGCAATGCTCGCGCCGGAGTGGCCAGCCTGGGATGGGGAGGAGCCGGGCGGGACGCCTCCGACCGAGTAAACCCCATCAAAGCTGCTGTTTGGCGCTCTTGCGGTGTTTGGCACTCCGCCGGCGTCCGAAGTGTCCACCACCTCGATGAAGCCGACCGGTGGCAGGCTGGCGTCGGGGTCGGCCCAAGAGTTGAGGAGCTCTAGGAGACGGCGTTTGGTGTAGCGCCGACCTATCAGGTCCTCCCGGAGGGCCGCCAGGTCGCGCGTGACGATCAGCTGGTTGCCAGAAAGGACGTCGCGGAGCACCTGCTGCAGCTCGGCGCCAGCGAGGCTGGCGACGGCTAGGGGGTCCGCCTCCTCGGGGTTGGAGGTGAGGTCCAGCAACGCCCACAGGTTCGCCGCGAGCTCTGCCCGTCCGAGCGCTTCGAGCTGGCCGGCCGCTTCCCTCAGGCGTTCGGAAGTGGTCGCCTCTGCCAGCTCGCTCAATTGTTGGCGGACCCCGCGCTGGGCGACGTCGAGCACCGCTTTGGTGTCGAGCGTCGGTAGCGGGTCGCCGAGTGCAAAGCCGCAGGGACAGACGGGCTTCCAGGCGAGCTCGGCGGCGACGCGCCGCCCGCAGGGCGGCGGGACCGAGGAAGAAAGCACCCGCTCCACTTTCACCAACCCGTCGGGGACGGCGAGCGCAGGCACCTCCGAAAGCGCGGCGAGCGCTCGGTATGTAGGGTCCCGGCGTATCCCCTCGAGGTCGCCCGGACCAACCGCCGAGTAGTGGCGGTCGTGGGCTTCCTGGTAGAGGGCGACGTATGCGCTCCGGAACTCCCGTACCGCGGTGGTGAGCTCGCGGGTGCGGTCCTCCGAGGCGAGGACAAGCACTTGGGGCAAGAGCGCCAGGGCCGCCGAGCGCAGCCCGACGAGCTCCTCCTCGGCCTCGGGCAGGGCGAGCTCGGGGTGAGTGAGGTAAGACGCATCGTCATTGACGCGCCGGAGCTCGTCACGGAAAAAAAGCCCCAGTGCCGAAAGGCGTTTGGCGGCTTCCTGTAGCTCACTAGTGCCGGGCTCGCTCGCCGCTCGGACGAGCACTCGCAGTCCTTCGGCCGGCGAAGCCACGGTCGTGCACGCTTCGACCACTTTTTCGACGGTCCGGAGGTCCTCCTGAGCGCGCGAGGTCGATGCCGCGGACAAGGCCGGGAAGTCGTCGAGCCGTTCGATACCCGAACGAACCTGCGCGATGTCCTCCCTCCTCGCCCCGAGCCAGAGCTGCGCGCGCTGCCAGGCGTCCCTCTGCGTGCCCGACGTCCACGGCTCGAACGGGCCCGGCCCGGTGACGCCAGGGGCGAGCGCCGCGACGGCCTCTCGGAGGGGCTGCTCCACGAGCTCACCCGCTCCGAAGGAATCGGCACTGGTGACCGCCGAGAAGATCTCGGCCATCTTCTTCCTGCCCCTCCACCGCTCGACCAGGCCGGCTCTCGCGCACGAGTTGAGCAATAGGAGCGCTTCGGGCTCGGTGAGCCCGACCTGCCCGCTGGCGAGGGCCGCCATTACGCGCGGCCCAGGGACGGGTTCGCCTTGTCCGACCAGGCGCAGCAGCTCTGCGACTGCGGGGCTGCGGGCCGGGTCGGGAGCGATCGCGGCCCCGTCCTTCTTGGAGCGCGCGACGCCGAGCGGCACCAGGTAAAGGTCCACTAGCCGTTTCAAGTCGCCGCGCTGGAGGGCGGCGGCCCCTAGCCGTCCCTCGACGACGAAGTCGTTCAAGAGCGCCTGCACGTGGCGTTGGCCGAGCTCGGCTTGCGGCGCGACGTGTGAATGGAGTGGGTGGAGGCGCCCGAGGACCGGGGCCGCGAGCCTTGGGAGCTGGGCGTCGAAGGAGAGGCCGGACAAGGAGGGTAGGTCGACGGGTGCCGGCGTTCCGGCTCCAGCGGACGTCGCCGCGCCGGTCACGAGCGAACCCGAGAAATAGAGCCTCGTAAGGATCTCTCTTGCCCGCGCGGCCTCTGAGTCCTGCGAGCGCTCGAGCAGCTCCACGAGGTCGGCCCGTCCCTCCGAGACTGCTTGGTCACGCACGAGCCGGCGGCTGTGCAGTTGTGCCAGAGACTCAAGTTCTGTTGTCGAAGGCACCGCCGGCACCCAAAAAGCGACCCGTTCGGCGGAGGAGGCCAAAAGGGCGGCTCGGGCCACGAGATCGCTCGCGTCGCTCAGCTCCACGTCCGCGACGACGAGGGCCGCCTCGGCTCCTGCTGCGAGGGCGCCTTCCTCGCAGGAGGACACGTCGTTGGGGGACCACTCGGCGACCCTGGCGAGGGACACGGTCACATAGCGCCGGGTGTTTTGCCAAGTTAGCTCACGTTTAGATGTACCCGTCGCTTTCATTTGGTCGAGCGGCAATTTCGGGCTCGACCCGAGCTCTACCAACGTTGCAACCATGCGGCGGTCTGACTCGTTGAGCTCGGCGCGAGCCGCCGAGAGGCGGGCTTCGAGGGCAACCGCCGCGTCCGCTTCAGCCTCGACCGTGTAAGTCCTCGGGTCTCCAGCAAAGGAGACGACGTAGGCACCGCGCGCTACGAGAGGGCCGAGGATAACCTCTTCCAGGTAAGCGACGTTCGCGGCGGCGTCGGTCCCGCTGACTTTGGCAAGGAGCATCCCCGCGAGCTCCGTGGCGGTGCGCGGCCTTTCTAGGGGCGACGCGGACAAGAGGGAGAGAAGCTTGACCGCCCTAAGTGCGGTCCCTCTGTCGCGTTCCTCGAACATTTCCCCGACCGCCCGCTCGTAATAGGGCACGACGGCCGCGGCCAGCCGCGCGGTCTGGTGCCGCTCGCCGAGACGCTCCGAGAAATGGTCCCAGATCCGCTCTGGGGTGACGAGAGCGCTTGCTGGTGCCGCGAGGTCGGTGCGTACTTGCCGGCACACGAAGTCGACCACGCCACGGTTTTGCGAGAGCAAGAAGCGCATCCCCTCCAAGAGGTCGAGGGTGGCCGGGTGGAGCGGGTAACAGCGAGCCATGCGGTCGAGGTCGAAAGGCGCGCCTGGAAAAGAAGCGGCCGTTTCTTTCCCGACCTTTTCGACAGCGGCCTCGGCACCGGACCGGAGCCGGACGAGCCTGCCGCGCACGAGGTCCTCCACGTGGCGCATCGATAGGCGCAAGTCTTGGTAGCGGTCGCGGATGCGGGCGAGCTCTTTTTCGCTCACGTTGGCTACTTCTTCGATGCTTTCCTGCAGGGCGGCGAGGACGACCGCGGGGTGCTCCCGTGACCACTCGCCTAGGAACTGCAGGAACCGCAAGTCTTCGGTGAGCGCTGCGCCGTGCCTTGCCCGCAACCACTCTGAGAGCTCGTCGAGCAGTACTGCGACGCCGTCGTAGCCGCTCTTTATCGCGCGGGCCACTACGAGGTCGAAGTGCTCGGAACGGTCGGCGCCACCGGCCACGACGGGGGCACCGAGCGCTCGCCAGGCTCGCTCCCTTACAACGTCCTCGAGGGGGACTTCGGCGCGGTACTCGACGAGCGGCACCTTGATCGCGAGTGAACGCCGGGCTGCCCTTGCTGACGCCGAGAGCGCGGGAGGCCACTGCGCTGGCACGTTTTGGGGCGCGCCCAGCAGCTCGCTGGCGGCGGCGAGCAGGTGCGATTTTCCCGAACCAAATGGGCCCACGACGAAAAACGCCCGGCCTGCCGGCCCGCTCGCCGCTCCCACGAGTTGTGCCAAGGCGTTCTCGACGTCGCCGGTTGGTACCAGTTCGGCCAGGAGACCTTGGCTATCGAGGCGGACGACCGTTTCGACCTCGGCGACGCTCACGAGCTCGCCGATGGTGGGTGAGGGGCTCATTGGCCTGCGATGGGGAGCGTCTTCAAGGCGCCAAGGAAGGCGCCCCGCCGCTCGCCTGCGCGCGACAGCAACTCCTCCAGGGTGGCCCGTAGCTCCTCGAGTGCATCCCTTTCTTTTTGCAAGCTCACGTAGTGCCTGAAGATCACCGGGTCGGCCGGGTCGTCAGCGAGGCACTGTGCGAGGGCTCGCGCCGCCTCGTCCAGGCGCCCCGCCTTCTTCAAGGAGAACGCGTAGGCGCTTCTCGAGTAGGCATCGCCACTTTGGACGGCTTGGGCGAGTGTCTTGGCGGCCTTGTCAAGATCTCCTTCGTCCTTTTGTAGCTTGCCTAGGAGACGCTGGAGATGGGAGTTGCCCTTCCCGGTCGTGCGGAGGAGGACCTCGACCTCTGCGGCGCGCTCCTCTTTTGGCATCTGCATCACGCGGGCACGAACGAGCTCGGCGTACGCGTACTTGTCCTTGGGGGAGGCCTCGTGGGCTCGCTGGAAGAATTTCTCCGCTTCAGGTAGGCGCTTCTCGGCCATCGCTATCTCCCCAAGCGCGAGCCAGCCCGCCGGATCACCGGGCGCGCGCTCGGTAGCCTTGGACGCGGCGCCCCTGGCCCCCTCGTGGTCGCCTGAGTGCAGGCAGCTCCGGGCCAGGCCGACAAGCGACCACGTCCCCCTGTCCCCGAGCCCGTCGGCTTCCCGGTACGAACGGGCAGCGTCCGAGTAGCGGTGCCGCTTGTAGGAGAGGTCGCCGCGAAGGCGTGCTGTCATCGCCGTCGTGCCGGCGGCTGCCTCCGCGCGGTCCAGGCACTCCGCTGCTTCGGTGAGCCGGCGCCGGCGGAGTTGCACCTCGGCGAGGTTGCTGAGGGCGATCGCGTTCGTGGGCTGGTGGGCGAGGAGCGCCTCGAGTGCGATGACAGCTTGGTCCAGGTGCCCTGCGCGCTTCAGCCTGAGCGCGTCCCCGAGCTCGCTCTGGCTGCTCATCGCGTGCGCGAGGCTACCAGCGAGATCGGTGCCAGCGGCGTTTGGCTCCGAGCGGTTTTCGTGCTACGTTCCGTGGGGCTAGCCCACAAGGGGGGCTCAACTGGGGGAGGTCGGGATGCTCCGGTTCAAGCGTGCCACTGGCGTTGTTGCTTCTGCTGTCCTGGCGGCGGGCCTTCTCGCTGAGCCTGGGGCGGCTGCCTCGGCGCCACCCGGATCGCCCAGATTGCCCGTGCTTACCGGGTTGGCCTCTGGCGCTTCACCCGAAACCGTGATCGCAGTACTGGGTGCCCCATGCCTGCCTGTCGCCGAGCAGGAGTGCCCTGCCCAGGCACCGGTCCTTGCGCAGCTCCAGGCGGAAGGGGCGACGGTCGTGTCGACGACCACCCTGGTCGACACGATCACGGCCCGCGTCACCCCCGGGGAGGCGAGGGCTCTTGCCGCGTTCCCCGGTGTCTCCCAGGTAGTACCAGACGCCGCCCTACCCACTCCAACACCCTTGGCCCTTGAACCACCCCCTCCGGCGCCGGTGCCGCCGGGGTCGCCTGGTTGGCGCTCGCACGCTCGCGGTCCCGGGTCGCTTCTTTGTGGGACCGAGAGCAACCCCCAGCTCGACCCTGAGGCGCTCGGGGTTGTCCACGCCACTCAGGCACAGCAACTCGGCTACGACGGTGCGGGCGTGACCGTGGCGTTCCTTGCCGACGGGCTCGACCCTGCCAACCCGGACTTCCAGCGCAATCCGGCCTTCGGCAAGCCCGGTGCGCCAGTCATCAGCCAGTACGTGGACTTCTCGGGGGACGGGACCAACGCGCCCACCAATGGGGCGGAGGCCTTCGGCGATGCCAGCTCGATCGCTGCCCAAGGCAATGTGGCTTACAACCTGTCTCAGTACGTCAACCCCGCCCAGGCCGCGCGCCTGCCCAGCAGCGGTTGCTGGGTGCGCGTCGTGGGCGACGCGCCGGGCGCAAATCTGATGGCGCTCAAGGTCTTCCCGCAGTTGGACGACCAGACGACCTCCGCGTTCCTGCAAGCCATCCAGTACGCGGTCCAAAACGGTGCGAAGGTGATAAACGAGAGCTTCGGGGCCAACAACTTCCCCGACACTTCCCTCGACGTCATACGCGAGGCTGATGACGCCGCCGTCGCCGCTGGCGTGACGGTGGTCTCGAGCGCCGGCGACGCCGGCGCGACCAGCACGATCGGTTCACCGGCGAGCGATCCCAACGTGATAAGCGTCGGGGCGACGACGACGTTGCGTGCCTATGCCCAGGCGGACTTCGGCGGCTTTGACAATCCCGTGGTAGGTAACGGCCGTTACGTGGACGGCAATATTTCGTCTTTTTCGTCGGGAGGCTTCACCCAGGCGGGGAACACCGTCGACTTGGTGGCACCCGGCGACTTGAACTGGGCGCTTTGTTCGACCAACACGACCATGTACTCGGGGTGCACTGACATCTTCGGGGGGACGGGCAACGGCCTTCAGCTCTTTGGCGGCACGAGCGAGGCGGCACCCCTTACGGCAGGTGCCGCAGCAGACGTGATCCAGGCCTACTCCGAGGCCCACGACGGTACTGACCCCTCGCCGGCGCTCGTGAAAGAGATCCTCATGAGCACGGCCACTGACCTCGGCGCGCCTGCGACCGAGCAGGGTGCCGGGTTGCTGGACGTCGCCGCCGCTGTGAAGTTGGCGGCGTCGTTGCCGGCGTCGTTGCCGGCGTCGTTGGCGTCGTCGTTGGCGGCGTCGTCGCCGGTTGGCCAGGCCGTCCAGCACGGCATCTCCCTGCAGCACGGCATCTCCCTGCAGCACGGCATCTCCCTGCAGCACGGCATCTCCCTGCAGCACGGCGTTCGTGGTCGCCACACCTTTTTCGGCCAGCAGCCGGGGCTACTGGTGAGCCCCAACCAGGTGAACCTCGCGGCCGCGCCGGGGACGGCGGAGAGCCAGCAAATCTCGCTTACGAACCCCGGGAACAGTCCCGCCTTCGTGCACTTGTCGACTCGCGCGCTCAGCCAGAAGATCTATGACAGTGGCACACAGGCGTTCTACATGAATTCCGCCAGCCTCACCGAGAACAGCGGCACGTTCCAGATCTGGTCGGGCGTGACGGAGGTTTACCAGGTGGAGACCTTCCGGGTACCGCCAGCTGGGCCGGGGTCCCGGCTAGTTTTTTCGGCCGACTACCAGGACACCAACCAGACCTCCCCGTTGCACTTCGCGCTCTTCGAACCCGACGGCACTTATGCCACCTATTCCGAGCCGCAAGGCCTCGGCGACTACAGCCAGGTGGAGGTTGCCAACCCACCGCCTGGGAAGTGGACGGCCCTGTTCTTCACCGAGCTGAACGGCGCCACGCCCGACGCTACCGGCACGACCGGCCCGGTCCAATGGGACGCGAGCGTGTGGCAGTACGCGCCCTCGGGTTCGGTGACGCCCGGTTTCTTGGCTATCGCGCCCGGGCGTACGGCGACGGCGACTCTCGACGTGACGACACCGGCATCGCCCGGCGACACGAGCCTCTCCGTCGTAGTCTCATCAGGGCCGGGGCAAGCGACGACCGTACCGGTGACGGTCAGGAGCACGGTTCCGCTCGGAGCTCTTGGAGGCACCTTCTCGGGGGTGCTGACGGGTGGCAACGGCAGAGCGGGTGCGCCCGCCCAGACGAACACGTACTTTTTCCAAGTTCCCCCTGGCGAGGCTGACCTGGAGGCGAGCGTCGCCCTGGCCAACGACCCCGGTGAGGAGCTGATCGCGTACCTCGTCGACCCGGGGGGCCAGACCGTCGGCTACACGAGCAACTACACGCTCGGGCCCTCCTCGAGCGGGCTCGCCCCGGCCGCGTCCCGCTACGCGGAGATTTACCATGTCGCACCTGAGGCCGGCACCTGGGAGCTCGTCCTCGGCTGGCAAAACCCCGTGACCGGTAACGAGCTCGACGAGCCTTTCACCGGCGCTATCTCCTTCGACCAGGTCCGGGTCAAGAGCAACCTGCCTGACTCCCCGTCCGACGTCGTTCCCCGTCTCACCTCGACGGCTTTCGAGGTCACGGTGGACAACACCGGGGTGGCGCCTGAAGCGTTGTTCGTGGACCCGCGGCTCCCAATGACGACGACGGTGGCGCTGCCAAACCTCAACCCGGCGATCACCGCGACGAGCTTCACGCTCCCCTTGCCGGCCACTTCACCCGCCGGTGGCCTCAGCTTCCCGTACTACCTGGTCCCTACCCACACGAGCGAGCTGGTCGCCAACGTGGCTCGCCTTTCGGGGCCTGCCCCCGTCACTTTCGACATGTCCTTCTTCCCTGGTGACCCAGACGTGTCCCCCGCCCAGCCGGCCCCAGGCGTTTCAGGTTCGAGCGCGATCGCGGGCTCGGCAGCGAACCTCACCCTCGCCGGCCAGCCCGAGCTCTCACCAGGTCTGTGGCTCATCAACCCCGACGAAGTGGGGCCGTACCCGGCGACTGGGGCGCCCTCAGACACTGCGAGCGCCAGCCTTTCGGCGGTCACTCAGGCCTTTGACCCGGCTGTGACCTCGAGCACGGACGACTTCTGGCAGGTCGGCTTCGCATTCAGCAACTTCTTGTACCTGTTGCCCGGTCAAAGCGGAACGATAGCGGTCGGCATAAACCCAGCCGCGCCATCGGGGACGGTTGCTTCAGGGACGCTCTATGTGGACGACTTCGTCCTGGCGAGCCTCTTCTCGACACCCTTGCCCGATTCCAACGAACTGGCGGCGATCCCTTATAGCTATACGGTCGGTGGCGCCAACGCCGGCAAGGGTTGAGGAGGGCTTCCCGGCCCTGCCTCCGTCCGACTGCGCCCCCCTGACAGGGGCCAGTGGCCTGGCAGGGGCAGTGGCCTGGCAGGGGCAGCACCCCAAGGCTGCAGGCCAGAGTCGCTGGGTGTGTCCTTGCTTGGGTGCTGACTTGACTCGGCAGCCCTCCGAGGCTGTTAGCTGGAAGCGCTTATGAACGCGGTCCTTGCTTACGCCTTCACACTGGGCTTGGTGGCCGCGATCAACCCCTGTGGGTTCCCCCTGCTCCCGGCGTACTTGACGGCGTTCGCCGGCGACCGGCCCGGCACCGGCTGGGTGAGACAGACCGAGCGGGGCCTCGTCGCTGGTGCCAGCGTGACGGCTGGTTTCGTGCTCGTGTTCGGGACGCTCGGCCTCGCGGTCGACAGCGGGGCCGGCTTGGTGCTCGGCTGGGTCCCCTGGGTGATGCTCCCGCTCGCGGCGGCCATGACCGTTGCCGGCGTCATGGCGGTCCTCGGCCGGCAGGTGCGCCTCCGCCTTCCGGTGCCGAGGATCGGCAGCTCGCGCGGGCCGCTCACAATGGCCGGCTTCGGTGTCGCGTACGCGGTCGCCTCGCTGTCGTGCACCCTGCCGCTGTTCCTTGCGGGCGTCGCTGGGTCGTTCACCCGTCTCGGCTTCTTCACGGGGGCGGAGACGTTCCTCGCCTATGCCCTCGGGATGGGGCTCCTCCTCACCGTCGCGAGCCTTGCCGTCGCCTATGCGGGCGCCTCCGTGCTCCGTCGGGTGGTCCCGGCCTCCCGGTTTGTCCCCAAGGCCTCCGGTCTAGTGCTCGCCCTAGCGGGGGCCTACCTAGTCCTCTACTGGTTGGACGACCTCGTTTCACCGGCTTCGTCCCCGGCACCGGTGCGGGTGGTCGAGCACGTTCAGTCGGTGCTTGTGGCCTGGCTTGGCGGCTCTTCTCGCCTCATCGGGGCGGTGCTCGGGGCCGGCGTTGTCATTGCCTGCCTGGCCCTCGCTGCGGCCAGCAGGGATAGGAGGCCGGCGCCCTCCGCGAACAGGGGGCCGGCGCTCTCCGCAGAGCCTCCGGCCAGCGGCCAAGAGGGGGACAACGGCTAATGGCTGAGGCAACCACGGACGTGACCTCGACCACTACTGGGACCACTACTGGGACCACTACTGGGACCACTACTGGGACCACTACTGGGACCACTACTGGGACCACTACTGCGGGCCCTAGCGCCGCCCCGTCCTCGTTTTCGGAGCGAGCCGATCAAGGTGCCGGGACACCTCCTCGCCGGCCGAGCCCTTGGCTCCTCGGCGCCGTCGCGACCGTGGTGGCTGCGCTGCTCGCGGTCGTTTTGGTAGCGAAGGGAAGTACGGGCAGCGGGGGCTCGGCTCCTGCCGGCCTGGCCAACTTTTCCAGTACCCCGGCGGGCAACCTGCTCCAACTTGACGTCCTTGCCCGGGGTAATTGGTACAAGCCGGCGGACTTCCGCCTCACCGACCAGCGCGGCCAAGCCGTCTCGCCGCGCCAGTTCCTCGGGAAGTCCGTGGTCCTGACTTTCAACGACGACCGGTGCGTCGACCTGTGCACATTGCTGGCGCAGGACCTCGTGCTGGCGGATGGCTACTTGGGTGCCGAAGCCAAGCACGTCGCCTTTCTTTCTGTAAACGTCAACCCGTTTTACCCGGAGGTACGCTATGTAAAAGCTTGGAGCACCGAGCACGGCCTTGGAGGCCTTGGCAACTGGTATTTCGGTACAGCCACGCCGCAGTACCTAAGGGGGGTCTGGCACCACTACGGGGTGTACGTCGGTCTCGACCAAAAGGCCCGTAGCGTCGTCCATAGCGCGGAGATATTTTTCATAAACCCGGCGGGTCATGTAGTGGGCATTGGCCAGTTCGGCAGCAACGCCGCCAATACATCACTGTTTGCCCATTCGATGGCCCAGTTCGCAGTGGACATGCTGCCAGCGGGCGAGCGGGCCAAGGTGGGCGGTCCGCCGGTCCCCTCGCCAACAAGCACCAACGCCACGGTCGGTGCGCCGGCGCCAGCGTTCAACCTCCCGCTCCTCGGTG
Source organism: Actinomycetes bacterium (assembly GCA_021787035.1). Classification (GTDB taxonomy): domain Bacteria; phylum Actinomycetota; class Acidimicrobiia; order Acidimicrobiales; family Palsa-688; genus JAJZYO01. Next base: position 30,094 of record JAJYMM010000237.1, on the reverse strand, counting down.
ACCCGCGAAAGGCCCTGTCCTCATCGCAGCTGTCGGGCAAGTACGCAGTGCTCAACTTCTGGGCAAGCACCTGCACCGCTTGCAAGCAGGAGATGCCCTCCATAGAGGCGGCTTACCGCGACCTGGGCAGCAAGGTCGCCTTCGTCGGTGTGGACGTCTCGGACCCACCCTCTGCCGGCGCTGCCTTCGCCAAGCGCTTTGGCGTAACATACCCGTTGGTCTCCGATAGGACAGGGGCGCTCTCGGGGGCCTATCGCATACCCGGCCTCCCGTTCTCGGCGATCGTGGGACCGCACGGGGACGTGCTGGTCCGCCATCCTGGCATGTTCACCGCCGAGCAACTGGAGTACGTGGTGAAGGCCTACGCCTTGGGTGGGGGAGCCCCAGGCTCCGGGTCAGGGTAGCGCTCGGCGAGCCTTGTCTCATCGCCAGCACCCGGGTCAGGATAAGCGTGGCGCGGTGCCGGCGCGTCGTCGAGATCCATCATCTCGATCAGCCCCTGGATGTAGCCGAGGGCGAAGGCCCGGCCGCGGTGGCCGTAGGGAGAGTCGCCCACGAGCGCTGGTGTGTGGTCGTCCAAGATGAAACCGTCGAAACCAGCGGCCCGCAGCTCCCGGATCACTATCGCCGGCCGGTAGTTGCCCTCGCCGAGGAAGCACTCCGCGAACGCCGGCACGGTGCCCTTCACGTCCCGCAAGTGCACGTAAGCGATCTTGCCCCTGGGGCCGAGGTAGCGGATGGCTTCGAGGACTGCCTCCTCGCCGCCCATCTCCGAGACGGTCCCAAGGCATAGCTCGATGCTGAAGCCAGGTCCCGGCGACAGCTCGACGGCGCGCTTCAATGCGTCTACAGAGCGGAAGATGCGGGCCACGCCGCCAAGGGAGGGGACGGGGGGGTCGTCTGGATGGAGCGCCAGGACAACGCCGGCGTCTTGCGCGACGGGTACCAACGCCCTCATGAAGTACTCGAAGGACGCCCACATTTCCCCGTCAGTCCGCTCGACGCCGAGCTCGTACATGGCTCCGGCGCTCCAGGAGTCCTTCTTGTCCTCCACCCGCCTGTCCCGCCTCGCGACCAGGAGCTTGCCTTCCCGCGAGCGCTCCTCGACGAGGGACAAGTCGAAGGCCGATACCACCGCCCCACCCCTGCCCTCGGGCAGGAGCCCTGTGCGCCAAACCGAGTTCGGCATCCAGTTGAACCCGAGAAGCCCGATGCCGGCACTCCCGATGTTGCGGATGGTTGCGGCGACGTTGTCGATCTCCTCGTCACGGCCGGGCCCAGCCAGCATGCAGTCCCCATAGAAGTGGTTGGGGATGTTTTCGATCGCCTCGAGGCGGAGACCCCTTGACTCCACCCTCTCGCGGAGGGCGACCAGGTCCTCCAGTTCCCAACGCTTCTCGCCAGGGAGGTCAGGCGTGTTGAACTGGATCCCGCTCGCGCCGATCTGGGCGGCAAAGTCTAGGTACTCGTCGGTGGCGCGAGCGCCTTGCCCGACGGCTATCCGCATGGGCATCTGAGGACTGGCCTTCCTTTCCCTGTCGGTGGGTACTCGTTGTCGGTAGTTGCAGCTGCGAGCGTACTTTGGCTTTAGGGGCGGCCACGGCGGAGGCCGCCAAGCAGCTCGACTTGGGCAGGGTCGGCAAGCGCGGAGCCCACGCCGACGGCTCTCGCCCCCGCGCCGAGAAAGTCCTGCGCGTTGGCTGCCTCGACGCCGCCGGTGGCCACGAAGCGCGCATCGGGGAAGGGGCCCAGCATTGCCTTGAACCAGCCCGGTGTGAGCTGTGCCGCCGGGAACGCCTTCATCCAGGAGAAGCCGAGCCTGCGGGCGCTTTGGATCTCGCTCGGGGTGGCGACACCCGCCAGATGAGGGAGGCCCACTTCGAGAGAGGCTGCGGCAACCTGGGAGTCGAGCCCAGGCGCCACGGTGAAAGTTGCCCCGGATTCGGCCGCCCGCCTTGCCAGCTCCACCGAGGTGACGGTACCTGCGCCCACCAGTCGGCCCTCTCCCGCGGCGGCCGCCAGAGCGGCTTCGAGCGAGGGGAGGGCGTCCTCGCTTTGGAGGGTCACCTCGACTAGTTCGACGCCGGCCTTCCAGGCGTGCCTGCAGAGCTTTACTGTCTCGGCTGGTGCCATCCCGCGAAGGACCGCCATCAGGCATTGGTCGGCGAAGCGCTCCTCAAAGAAAGCGTCGGATCCGGCGGCATCGATACGGGCGCGAGCTACCTGGCTCATGTGGGCCCCCTTGTCGTTGTGAGTGCCCAGCCCATCGGCCCCGTGGCCCAAACGGTGTCGTCGACTGAGAGCGACCTCGTGATCAGTTCCTCCGGCGGTGGGGCCTGGTGGTCGGCGGTTGAGGACAGGGCCACGCCGGCCAGTACGTGCCCGAGCCGGAGCCGCCCCACCTGCGCCAAGCCCCGGAGCAACCCCGACAGCCAGCCGGCAGCGAAAGCGTCACCGGCCCCCACGGGCTCGTTCACCTCGACGGGAAGAGACGGGACGAACACCTCGCCCTCTGCGTCGAACGCCGTCGCCCCGTTCGAGGCGTCCTTGACGACCAAGACAGGCACCGAAGGGAACAGCTCGCGCAGCTCTCGTGCCGTGCCTGTGCCCCACAGCACGTTCGCCTCGTCAAGGCCCGCGAAGACTACGCCCGCCAGCTGTGCCAGCTTGCGGAGGCGAGGCGCAGCCTCGAGGGGGCCCCAAAGGGCGGGCCGGAAGTTGATGTCGAAGCTTATGAGCGTCTGGCTGCCTCGGAGCGTGGCGAAGAGCTCGTCCATCATCTCGGAGCAGCTCGGAGAGAGCGCCGGCGTTATACCGCTCACATGCACCACGCGCGGAGGCGTCGCCAGGACTGGCGCGAGGGCCCGGGCCGTCATGAGCGACGCCGCTGAGGAGCGCCGGTAGTAGTAGACCTTCGTGCCCTCGGGCTGGGGGTCCTTGAAGTAAACGCCTGTCGGGGCGCCCGCGTCGATTTCGACGAGCGATGTGCCGACGCCGGCCGATGCGATGTCGTGGAGCACGCGCCGCCCGAGGGGGTCGCTGCCGAGGCGGCTCACCCAGCTCACATCGTGGCCCAACCCGGCCAGGTACATGGCGACGTTGGACTCGGCGCCACCGGTGCGGATCGCAACCTCGCCGGCCAGTTCGAGTGGCTCCGGCCGTACCGGCACGACCATGGCCATGGTCTCACCGATACAGACGACCTCCGGGCCGGCCATAAGCTCCATAAGCGGCCGCAGTTTACCTCTGGCCACTTGAGCGCGCCCAAGGACATGCCAACACGACGCTAGCGCGACCGGTACGATAGGTGACCTGCATAGTCAGTTTTGGCAGCAGATGAACGAGGAGGGTCATCGTGCAGCGAAGTCTCCGCAGCAAATTAGTGGTCAGCTTGGTCTCGGCAGCGACAGTGGCCACTACGGCCGGCGCGGGAGCCTTAGCGCAGCCGGCCAGCGCATCTACACCAGTTTCCTTCACGTACTGGACAAGCGGCTTCAAGACAGCCGAGATCCAGGTCATCGACAACGCCTTCGACAAGGCATACCCGGGGTACAAGGCCGTCGGCCAGTACATTTCAACTTCGGACGAGTACCTTCCCAAGGTCATCTCGGCGCTGAAGACGGGCACCTACCCGACTGTGCTCACCGACCAGAACCCCTCGGACTTACCCCTCTATGAGCAGAGCGGCAAGTTGGTGCCCTTGACAGGCAAGCTCACCGCCGCGACCAACAGCCTCTACCCCGGCATAAGGGCATCGCTTTTCTATCGAGGCCAGCAGCTCGGCATGGCGCTTGCGGGCGTCGGTGACATCGCGCTCTTCTACAACAAGGCCGACTTCAAGGCTGCAGGCATCGCGGCCCCCCCGAAGACCTGGTCTCAGCTCGTGCAAGACGCAGTCAAGCTCACGGACCCGGCGGCCAAGCGCTGGGGGTTTTACGTGCCGACCGGTGACGCTGAGTGGATCTCTTATGACTGGGAGCCCGTCCTGTGGGGCGACGGTGGCCAGTTGTTGAACGCCAACCAGACCAAGGCTGCCTTCGACAGCACCGCTGGCATCAAGGCCCTCAGCACCTGGGTGAACCTCGTCCGCAAGTTCAAGGCGGCACCGGCGGCCAGTTACGCCGCCGACGGCAACTTTGACGGGCCGACGGCCTTCAGCTCCAATGCCGTCGCGATGATCACCGACGGGCCCTGGCTCGAAGGGGAGGTCCCCAAGACGATCTCCTATGGGGTGGCTCCTTTCCCCGCGGGCACGAAGGGCGTGTCCACCAACATCGGCATCGGTGTCATTTCCTTGTTCAAGACGACGCCGGCTGAGGACAAGGCCGGTCTGGCGTTCATCAAGTTCCTGGCCAGCCCGAAGGAGGGGGCCTACTTGGCTTCGATGAACGGGGGCTTGCCGTCCAGCCCAGCCCAACTCGGCCAGCCTCTCATGAAGAAAAACGAGTCCGTGCCGTGGTTTAGCGTCTTCTCAGGCCTGGAGAAGTACGGGCAAGTCCGGCCCATAAGCCCGGCTTATAACGCCGTATCGCAGGATCTCTGGACAGGGATCAATGCGGCAGTCCATGGGCAGGTCACTCCGGCCAAGGCGCTCTCTGTCGCCGCCAAGCAGGCAGACGTGGCCCTGGCCAAGATCGGCTGAAGGGAGCTGAGGCCAAAGAGCTACAGCTAAGTGGCGCGGGCAGCCAACGCGGGGGAGGCCGGCACCATGCCGGCCTCTCGTCGCGCCCGCCGGGGAGGCCCCAACCCGGGGAGGCTCGTAAGGCCTAGGACCGTCAACCGGCCCACAAGCCGCTCGGGCGTGCAGCGGCCATTAGCGTTGCCCTACCTCTTCATCGCACCGGCCGTCGGGCTCACCGCCCTCTTCTCCCTCGTGCCCCTGGGCATCCTCGCCTATAGGAGCCTCTTTGGAAGTGCTGGGATCTTTGCGACCTCGCTCCACTTCGTAGGCTTTCAGAACTATGTGAACGCCATCTCGCAGGGGGGCGGCAAAGCCCTCGAAGTCACGGCGATCTATACCGTCGCCTTCGTCGTGGCAAGCATGGCGCTCGGTCTCGGGATCGCCCTCTTGCTCAACATAAAACTTCCAGGGCTAGCTTTCCTGCGAGCTCCTTTCGTCATCCCGCTCGTGGTGCCGACCGTGGCCACCGCGCTCATCTGGGCCAACATTTTCGCCCCCCAGTTTGGTTTCATCAACCGCATCTTGGCAGGCGTTGGCCTTCCCCAAGCGGACTTCACGTCCTCACCGTCGCTCGCCTTGGTCATGGTGCTCAGCTTCGGGATCTGGCAGTTTTTCGGTGAGAACGTGATCTTGTACCTGGCCGCGCTGAAGACGCTCCCGATAGAGGTGCTCGAGGCTGCCAGCGTGGACGGCGCCGGCCCCTGGCGGCGCTTTGTCAATGTGCGCTGGCCGCTCCTGCGGCGCCACACCGTGCTCATCTGGGTGATCACCACCCTCACGGGGCTGCAGACCTTCACGCAGATATACGTCCTGACCGGGGGTGGGCCGTCCGGCGCGACGACGACCGCGCTATTTTACGTGTACAACCAGGGTTTCGTGCAGTTCAACACCGGCCAGGCGGACGCTATGGGCGTGCTCCTCTTCCTCATCTCCCTGGCGGTAACGGTCACCCAGGTCGGCCTCATCGGAAGGGGGGCGCGCCGTGGGTACTAGCTCGAGGCTCTGGCTGTCGCGGGCGCTTGTGTACGCCCTTGTCGTTATCGCGGTGCTCGTGGTCGTGTTCCCCCTCATCTGGATGCTCGGCACGGCCGTGAAGCCAAATAGCCAGATCCTCGACCTGCGGGCCTCGCTCTGGCCAAGCCACTTCGAGTGGGGCAACATAGTGCGAGCCTGGAACTCGGCCCCTTTCGGCCGATGGTTCCTAAACAGTGTGATATTCAGCTGTGGCTCGACCGCCGGCCAGATCGCCAGTTCGCTTCTGGCCGGGTATGCATTCGCGATGTTCGAGTTCCCGGGGAAGCGGGTTCTGTTTTACCTTCTGCTCTGCGGCCTCATGGTGCCCTTCAGCACCGTGATAGTGCCCGTGGTCCAGATTCTGGCCGATTTCCACTGGCTGAACACCTACCAGGGCCTCATCGTCCCCAATATCGCTTCGGCGCTTGGCGCTTTCCTCTTCCGCCAGTTCTTCTTGGGCTTGCCTTACGAGCTCGGCGAGGCAGCCCGGATCGACGGCGCATCGGAGCTGCGGATTTTCTTGCGGGTATACGCGCCCTTGTCCACTCCCATCCTGGCCGCTTTTGCCATGATCTCGTTCCTCTACAACTGGAACAACTTCCTGTTCCCGCTGATCGTAGTAAACACGACCAATATGGAGGTCATCTCACAGGGGCTCTCGGTCTTCCAGACCCAGTTTAGTGTCAGCTACAACCTCATCATGTCCGCGGCGCTCATTGCCATCGTCCCAATCCTCCTCGTAGCCGTCGCCACCCAGCGCCGGATCGTTGAGGGGATAACACTCGGGGCGATCCAGTAAGAAGAGCTGGGGACCAAGGAGCCCGCCAGCGCCGGCCGGCCACGGCAACGGGTGGGCCTCAGCCTGCGTGCCAGGGGAGGGAGGCGCACGGGCGCTGGCACATCCGGCTCGCGACGCACGTCTCTAGGAGCTCAGGCAAGAAAGCGAAGGCCTCCTTGGTCCCCGGGTCTTCCTGGTGGCGCCACCAGGCGCTCAGGTCGCGCCAGCAGGGGGCGGAGAGGGAGCCGCCCGGGTAGCGGACGGACTCCCCGGCGCAGAGGTTGGCGAAGCGCAGCCGCTGGTGGACCGGCCAGCCCGCGAGGGTCCCGTAAATGAACGCCGCGTCGAATACGTCGCCCGCGCCGGTGGTGTCGACAGCGTCCACGGGCAGCGCTGCGACGACGACTGGTTCCGGAAGGCCCCGGCCGGCAGCCACCGCTCCGTCACCGCCGCACTTGACGACGGCCAAGGGGACGTGCCGGGCGAGGGCTTTCGCCGCTTCGAGGGGCGTGCCGGTCCTGCTGTAGGCCATTGCTTCGGCGGCGTTTGGCAAGAACACGTCCACCAAAGAGAGCTCCTCGACCAGGTCGGTGTCCCAGCGCTCGGCTTCGTCCCAGCCGACATCGGCAAAGAAAACCCTGAAGCGGTCACGCGCCTTTTCGAGCCAGGCGCGCTCGGTGCCGGCGAGAGGAAGGTAGCAGGCGTCGGCTACCAACTGAGACGCCCCGTCTCCGTCGAGGGACTGGGCGAGGAGCTGTGCGGGGCTCTCTGGGGCGACCTCCTCGTATGTGACGAGGCTCCGCTCTCTGCGGTAGGCGAGCGAGACGGTGACCGGTGTCGTCCACGTCGAGGATTTTGGTGAGGACGACAGGTCGACACCTTCGTGTTGAAGCGAGCTCCACAGGAAGCGCCCGAAGGCATCAGCAGCAAAGGGCGCCGACAAGCGGGCGTCGAGCCCCAGGCGGGCCAAGGCGACGGCAATATTGGCGCTGCCGCCCGGGGAGAGCCCAAGGCGGCCGGTGCGCACTTCCGTGCCGGGCCTCGGGGGCAAGGGGAGATCCGAGAAGACCAAGTCGAAGAACACAGTCCCGAAAACCTGTACGGAGGACGTCTTCGCCCGGTCTCCCCCGACTGGCGCTCCCCCGACTGGCGCTCCCGCGACCGGCGCTCCAACGACCGGGGTACTCGAGACCGGGTTCACCATTTGCCTCCAGTTTACAGCCGCTTCATGCCGAACGGCGCCTTACGAGCTTGTGGTGCAGGAGGACGTGCATCGGCTCGGGCCCGCCTTTGGTGATCAGTTCGTTGACGATCCTTACCGCTTCCGTCGCCACCCTCTCGAAGGGCTGGCGCACCGTTGTGAGCGGGGGCTCGGCCATGACGGCGGCCGCCGAATCGTCGAAGCCGACCACGGCCACGTCGTCGGGAACGCGACGGCCGGCCTCGGCGAGCGCGCCGAGTGCCCCCACGGCCATCAGGTCTGAAGCCACGAACATGCCGTCGAAGTCGGGGTGGCGCGACAGGAGCCGTCTGGCCGCCTGGCGGCCAGAGCGCGGTGACCAGTCCCCTTGCGCGACGAGAGGCCGCCTGCCCCCGGGGGCCTGAGCGACTGCCCTCTGGTACCCCGCGAGCCGCTCTCGCCCGCTGCCGGTGTCGAGTGGCCCGGTGACTGTGGCAATTGCCGTCCGACCCTGTCTGTAGAGGAAATTAGTGGCGTCGAACGCCGCCCTTTCATCATCTATCCCGACCCAGGAGACTTTGTCCTCGAAGCCGAGCGGGCGGCCGAGCACGACCATGGGGAAGCCGCTCCCAGACAGGCTGGAAAGGAGGGCTTCACCCTCGTGAGGCTGAGCGAATATCGCCGCGTCGGCGTGGCGGGAAGCCAGGTAGCTCCCGAGGAAGGCCTCGGCCTCGTAGTCCTCTGCCGTTGTCACGATGAGGTGCTGGCCCCGTGCCCGTAGCTCTTTTGAAAGGGCCCTTATGTGGGTGCCGAAGTTGGGGTCAGTGAAGAGGTGCTCCTGGCGTTCTGAGATCACAAAGGCAACGGATCCAGTACGAAGGGAAGCGAGGTTGCGGGCGGCCTGGTTCACCGAATACCGCAGCGCCGCAACTGCCTCGGTGACCCTGGCCATCACTTCGGGCCGCACGTGGAGACCGCCGTTCAAGGCCCGCGAGACAGTGCCTCGCGACACACCTGCCAGTCTCGCTACATCCTCGATGGTGGGCCGTCGCGTCCGGTCCTCAGCCGAGAGCAGGGACGACCTCCTCTTGGAACAGCCTGAGAGGTGCTAGGTCGAAAGGGTGCCCGAAACCGAAGACGAAGTGGGAGATGCCGGCGTCGAAGTAGCGCTTGATGCCCTCCGCCACGTCCGATGGGGTGCCGACAAGCCAGTTTGCCCGTTTGACCGAACGCGGCTGCGGTGAGAGGCCCGTCTCCGGCTCGGCCGGCGAGGCTGGGACCTCAGGGGGGAGACCGCCATTTAGGCGGGACTCGATGAGGGCGGCGAGGTCCTCTGCCTCTTCGGCGGTGTGTGCCAAGGCGAGGGTCGGGTGGACGGACAGCTCGACCTCCATGGGGTCGCGGCCGGCTTTCGCGCACTGCTGTTTTAGCTCAGCGGCCCTCGTGGCACAGTCCTGCGGCGAGCCGATGACGTTTAGACGGTCACCATGGACCGCAGCCATCCTCAGCGAGCCCCGGCCGGATCCCCCGATCATGATCGGAGGGTGGGGTTTTTGGACTGGCTTGGGCTCGCAGGGCGCGTCGTCGAGTTGGTAGTAACGGCCCTTGAAGTTCGCTCGTTCCTCGGCCCATAACAACTTCACGACCGAAAGCGCCTCGTCGAGGCGCGTGTAGCGTTCCGGCAAGGGAGGAAAGGCCAGGCCGTAGGCCTTGAACTCCCGCTCGGCCCAGGCCGCACCGAGTGAGAAGTCGAGCCTTCCCCCCGTCATGTTGTCGACCTGCGCAGCGGCCTTGGCGAGCGTCGCGGGGTCTCTGTACAAGACGCCGTTTACGAGGACGCCTATGCGCGCACGCGAGGTGAGCATCGCCATGGCGGAGAGGGTGGTGAGCGTCTCGAAGCAAGCCCGGTTGTCTGGCCCTGAAAATGGCAGCATGTGGTCGAAGGTCCAGACCGAGCTGAACCCGAGCGCCTCCACCGCCTGCACTGCCTCCGCGTAGGCCTGCCAGGTCGTGCCCTGAGCCTGCAGCTGGACCCCGAAATGTACCGGGTAGCCCCGAACTTCCATCAATTGGCCTCCTGTCCGAAAAAGGGGAGCCCGCCTATGCGTACGAGCTCTCCCCCCTTAGTGAAGACGGCTCGTGCCGGGCCGCTTACCACTTCATAGCCGGCGGCCTTTGCCGTCTCGACGAGAGGCGCGGTCACAGCTAGGTGTGTGACTTCCAGCGTGTTGGCGGCGGCGGCGATACGCGTGCCGTTGCCTACCACAGAGGCGAGAGCGAGCGATATGGCCTCGGCGTCGCTCTTCGCCACGATGGGCAGTCGCGCCGCAGACAGCGACTTGGAGGCCATAGCGTTGGCGTAGGTGGCTCCCCAGTCGATCTTGCCCCTTAGCCGCTCGGTCACGATGTCGGCGGCCCCGACCCCGATGGCGTTGCCTCCGGAGTCGTCGCGGAGGTCGAGGACCGCGAGGCGGCCCGTTCGCGTCGGCGCCGGCAGGTCTTCGTAGGGGAAACGACCCGTCACGTTGGGGTCCATGCCCGCCCCGGACACGGTCTTGCCGAGCTCTCTGAGGACGAGCACGTCGAGCTCGGCGAAGGGCAGCGATCCGAACCGCTCCCACGCCTTTTTGAGGAGCTCTTCATCGCGCTCGAGCAAGCGCTCCCCGGGCACGACTTCTGCTAGGGCCAAGCGGTGCCAAGAGTCCTCGACGAGGGCGAGGGCGAAGGGCACCCTTAGCGCGCCGAGGACGCTCCGGAGTGCCTCAGGGAGCACGCTCGCGAAGGCGCCGAAGCCGGCGCTGTGAAGGCTCGAGGCACCAAGCTCCTTGCCGAGGCCGATCGTGAGCATCTTGGTGATGCCGCTCTCCACCGGCGCCCTGAAGTCGGTATGGGGCTTGACCCGGCTGATAGGTACGACCGCATCGCACGCGAGGGCGGCTTTGGCCAGGTAAACCGTTTGCCCGCTGCTCAAGCGCCCGACCTCTGTCACCTCCATTGAGGGGTCCACCGGCACGCCGAGGTCGCTCGGGTGCACCCCGAGCTCGCGGAGCACCTCGACTTGGCCCGGCGCCGTTGCGCCGCCGTGGGAACCCATAGCCGGGACGAGCACCGGGTTGGCACCTCCCGCCGAGAGCGCGCGGACAACGGTCTCCACGACCTCTGGGAGCCTCGAGATCCCTCGGCTGCCCACGGCAACGCCGACGCGCGCCCCCTTTGGCAGCTTCTCTCGGGAGAAATGGGCAAGCTCTTCTCGGAGCGGGGCGAGGTCAAGTTGCCACGGGGGGGCTGGGCGGCGGAGCTCTGTCCACTCCACGTCCACTGCGCCAGCGATCACGAGCCCAAACTAGCCTGGCAGCGGCTAGCCTTGTCGCCTACATGTCGTTCGAGCTAGCGAAGGTACTAGAGGCCCATAAGGGTCAAAACTTCCGGCTGCACTCGCGCTACATCTCTCCCCAGCTACCGAAGGTGCTGGAGACCCTCAAGTTCGACAGGTTCTACGTCCGCGGCGAGGGGTGTTATCTCTACGACGACAAGGACCGCCAGTACCTCGACTTCCTTGCCGGCTTTGGCGTGTTCGCGCTTGGACGAGCTCACCCGGTGGTCACGCGGGCGCTCCACGAGGCGCTCGATGCCGAGCTGCCCAACCTGGTGCAGATGGACTGCGCCCTCCTGCCCGGGGTTTTGGCCCAAGCCCTCATCGAGCGTACGCACCCCGGGATAGAGCGTGTTTTTTTCACCAACTCCGGCGCGGAGGCCGTCGAGAGCGCGATCAAGTTCGCGCGCTGCGCCACGAAGCGCGAGCGCGTCATCTACTGCGACCACGCCTTTCACGGCCTCACGACCGGGGCGCTCTCCCTGAACGGCGGCGAGGAGTTCCGCCGGGGCTTCGGCTCGCTCCTGCCGGGTTGTAGCCGGGTCCCCTTCGGCGATGCCGACGCGCTCGAGGCCGAGCTTCGCGCCGGCGACGTGGCTGCGTTCGTGGCCGAACCCATCCAGGGAAAGGGCGTCTACATGGCGCCTGGGGAGTACTGGGCGCGGGCACAGGAGCTTTGCCGTAAGTACAAGACGCTGTTCGTGACCGACGAGGTCCAGACTGGTTTCGGCCGCACCGGATCGATGTTCTGCTACGAGCACTGGGGCCTTCAGCCGGACATCGTGACCGTCTCCAAGGCCCTGTCGGGCGGCTACGTGCCCGTCGGGGCGATGATGTGCTCGGCCAAGGTCTCTGATGCTGTCTACAGTTCGATGGACAGGGCTGTGGTGCACTCTTCGACCTTCAGCACCAACCAGCTGGCTATGGTCGCGGGTTTGGCGACGCTCCAGGTTTTCGAGGACGAGGACATCGTCGACCGGTCCCGGCGCATGGGTGAGGCCCTCACCAAGGCGCTTGCGCCGCTGGTCGAGCGCCACGAGTACCTCCACGAGGTCCGCGGTAAGGGCCTGATGGTGGGGCTCGTCTTTGGCGAGCCGACCTCCGGCTCCCTTCGTAGGCGCTGGAGGGCGCTCGAGGCCATGAGGACCGGCATGTTCTCGCAGATGGTCGTGGTGCCCCTCTTCCAACGGCACCGTGTCCTCACTCAGGTGGCCGCCGACAACGTCAACGTCGTCAAGCTTCTCCCGCCCCTCGTTGTCGGCGAGGAGCAGGTCGACTACTTCGTCGACGCTCTCGACGACGTGCTGACGAGCGCCGAGAAGGGAAACGACCTGCTCTTCGAGTTTGGCACGACGCTTGCCAAGGGGACGTTCCGCCGGGCGCTGTCCTAGGTCGGGGGCCCTTCGCCGGCCCCCTCTGCGGGTGCGCCCACCTTGGTCGTCGGGCGGCGCTGCCGCCACTTTCGCTGAGGGCCCGCCGGAGCTTGTTCTGTCTCGCCCGGTAAGGGTTGGGGAGGGGCAGCGGCCAAGGGCCCGGGCGGGTTGTCCGACGGGAGCTGGCCGATGCCGGCCGCGAGCATGGCCGAGTTGGGGATTTTGAGCAGGCCGTCTTCCATGTGGAGGGTCACGTAGGTAAGGCTCATCTCCCATACCCAGGCGTCGAAGATGCCTCCGAGCGACCCCGCTCGCACTCTTATGTGGTCACCCACCTTGAAAGGACGGGCCACGAGCAGCACGAGGCCGGCAAAGACGTTGCCGAGGCTCTGCTGGGCGGCTATGCCGAGCACGACGCCAGCCAGACCGGCCCCGACCAGGATCTTTTCGACTGAGACCTGCAGCACGGCGAGCACGGAAAAGAGCACGAACAGGTAGCCGACGCCAGCCGAGATCACTCTGACTGCCCCGGATGCCGCGGGCGCCCCCTGCTCGACCACCAGGTTGTGGAGCGCGCTGGACAGGCGCGACGAAGCGACCACGCCGAACAGGAGGAGCGCCGCCGCGCTCGACCATTCGATGATCTTCGGGTTGAGGCCGTTACCTTCGAGCTTCCCGAGGTCGGAGCCGACAACGAGCGCTGCCAGGGCGACCACGCCAGATGCGACCCCGACCGACCAGTTGTGCTTTCGGAAGTGCCTGAGGGATGCCAGCCCTCCCGATGCTAACGGCTTGTGCACACCTCACCCGCTGGTTGGGCCCTAGTCGCACCCTGCATAGCTTGTTGCCTGGGCAAGGGGCTGCCCTTGCCCCGGGTGTGCTGCAACGCGGACGAGCTCGAGAGGGCCACCGCGCCGATGGCCATGGCGATGGCCGACATGGCGGCGAGCACCACGAACCAGCCCTTGTTGGTCTGTTCGTGGAACACGAGCACGCCCCAGACCACCGCAGAGAAGGGGTCGAGCAGCGAGAGGCCAGGTTGAGAGGCCACCAGCCGGCCCGCTTGGAAGGCGCTCTGGGTGAGGAACATGCCAAGGAGGCCGGTCGCAACCATCGCGTACACCGCCCAGGAGCTGAACACGCTGAAGAAGCCGGTTGACAGCTGGTCTGTCATGGCCTTCATGAAGGCCGCCGTCAAGCCGAAGGTGATGCCGGCCGCTGACCCGAAGAGCGCAGCGCGAAAGTCGCCGTGACGAGCGCGCCCGAGCAGGACCAGCACGGCGATGAGAGCCGCCGTCCCGCCGGCGCCAACCGCCCAGACGAAGGCGCCGGAGGGCATGCGGCCGCCTTGGGGTGATAGGGAACCGACCACACCGGCGACGCCGAGGGTCAAAAGCGCGATCGCAGCCCACTCCCTTCGTCCCAGCCGAAAGTGAAATAAGGCACCGGCCGCGATCAGTGTGATGGGGAGCTCCAGCACGATGACGGGTTGGACCACGGCTAGCTCGCCAGCACCGAGGGCGGTGGCCTGGCAGACGAAGGACCCCGTGACCAGGGCAATTCCGGCCCACCATTCCTTGCGGTGTAGGAGCGCCAATATCAGCTTGGGGGAAAGGCTGAGCTCTTCGGGCTCTTTCATGTTGGCTTGGCGCTGGAGCACGTTGGAGCCGGCGTTGCCGATGGCGGCGAGTGCCGCCAGCCCTAGGCTGAGGATCATGGCAGGTGCCTTCTTAGCCGGCCGGGTGGTTTACTTCTTGGGCCCGGTGTGCAGAGTCTCTTTCGAGCGTAGGTCCTCCGTTGCCAAAGGTGCCCGGTAAGCCGCTCGTCCTAGTGCTCGGGGCCAACATGGGTGCCGGGCACCAGCAGGTCGGCCGTGAGCTTGCCCGCCGCCTCGCCGGCTTTGGCGTGGCAGCGAAGTTGGTGGACATGGGCGACCTGCTGCCGCCGGGGTGGGGGCGCGCGCTGACGGGTTTCTACAAGTTCATGGCGTACAGGGCACAGGGGCTCTACGAGGCGACCTTCCGCCTCCAGATGTCTACGAAGCCCGGTTCGCTCCCCGTGGTCTTCCCCCTGGACGTCCTGTCTGAGAGGCGCCTGTCTGGCATGGTGGAGCGGGAAAGGCCGTCGCTTGTCGTGTCCACTTTCCACCTGAGCTCGCAGGTGGCGGGCGGGATGCGGGAGGCCGGCAAGCTCGACGTGCCATTAGCCTCCATGGTCCTAGACTTCTTCGTCCACGGGATGTGGGTTCACCCCGGGGTCGACGCGCACCTCCTCGTTCACCGTTGCCAAGCGCCTCAGGTCGTGGAGCGCGGTGGTCGCCGCCCTGTCGTTTGCGGCCCGCTTGTCCGGCCGGAGTTCGACCTCACCCGACCTGGTTGGGACCGCGCCAGCGCCCGCAGCTCTCTCGGCCTTGAGGAGCACGAGCTTTGCGTGCTCGTTGTCGGGGGGAGCTGGGGAGTTGGGAGGGTGGCTGAAACTTTTGCGCTGGTCGCCGCCGACGAGAGGTTTTCTCCTATGGCCGTCGCCGGGCGCAACCCCGCTCTCGAGCGCTCCCTGTTGGGGGCGCGACGGGCTGCTGGCAGGGGCAGGGTGTTCGGATGGGTCGAGGACATGGGCCGGCTCATGGCTGCCGCCGACGTCGCTGTTGAAAACGGCTGCGGGGTCACGGCCATGGAGGCCATGGCCAGGGGCGTCCCCGTGGTCACATATGCCCCGATCGCAGGCCACGGGCGAGCTAACGCCACCGCCATGGCGGAGGCTGGCATCACCGCCTACGCTCGGAGCCCCTCGGAGCTCCTTTCGCGCTTGGACGAGCTGGCCCATGACACTCCAGCGCGCCGTCGCAACGTTGGCGAGGCACGTTCTATGTTCGGCGCCGACCCGACGGCCACCGTCGCTTCTTGGGCGCTTTCGGGGACAGTGGACCTGGCGGCCACAGACGGTGAAGCCACGCAACCGGCGGGTGACGCCACAGGTCGGGCGGCTGCCCCTACCGAGGCCGACGGCATCGCGCGCGGCACGAGCTAGCGCCAGCGGTTCAGGCGGGTGCCTTGTGCTTTCGGAGGAAGCTCACGAACTCGGCACCTTCGCGGAGGCGGCGCCTCAACATTTCGGGGTGGCGCAGCATTTCGGCTGACATTTCAGCGATCTTCCCGGCCCGGAAGTAAAATTGCTTGTAGAAAGACTCGACAGAGTCGTACATTTCGGTGCGGGTGAGGTGCGGGTACTCGAGGGAGGCGATCTGGACCCCTCGGCCGTCGATTAGTTCTGGGCCCTCTTCGGGGAGCCAACCATTTTCCAGGGCCTGCCGGTAAAGGGCGGTGCCTGGGTAGGGAGCGGCAATCGAAACCTGGAGGGAGTGCGGGTTGATCTCCTTGGCGAAGCGGATCGTCTCCTCGATCGTTTCCTTGGTCTCCCCGGGGAGCCCGACGATAAACGTGCCATGGATTGTGATCCCGAGTTTGTGGCAGTCCTTGGTGAACTGGCGTGCGCGCTCCTGCTTTACTCCCTTTTTGATGTTCGTCAGGATCGGCTGGTTGCCAGATTCGTAGCCGACAAGGAGGAGCCGCAGCCCGTTGTCGCGCATCACCTTCAACGTCTCGTAAGGTACGTTGGCCTTGGCGTTGCAGGACCAAGTAAGCCCGAGGCGGCCCATGCCTCGTGCGATCTCTTCGGCACGCGGACGATCGTCGGTGAAAGTGTCGTCGTCGAAGAAGACTTCCCTTACTTGGGGGAAGTAGCGAGGGATTAGCGCCATCTCGCCGAGCACGTGCTCGACGCTCCTCGTGCGGTAGCGGTGGCCGCCCACTGTCTGAGGCCAAAGACAGAAGGTGCACTGCGAGCGGCACCCGCGGCCGGTGTAAAGCGAGACGTACGGGTGTTTCAGGTAGCCGATGAAGTAGTCCTCGACTCGCAGGTCACGACGGTAGACCTCCGTGACGTAGGCAAGCCGGTCCATGTCTTCAAGGATTGCCCGGTCGGGGGTACTGGCCAATTGGCCGTCCCGGTGGCGGTAGGTGATGCCGTCGACGGTCTCGAGGGGGCGACCTTCGGCGATCTCGGCAATCGTGAAGTCGAACTCTTCGCGCGCGACGAAGTCGACCGCCTCCGAAGCAAGCAGGGAGCCCTCGGGCTCGACTGCGACCTTGGCGCCGACCAGCCCTAAGAGGATAGAGGGGTTCTCTTGTTTCAGCGCCTCGGCCACGCGGAGGTCCCCGGCGAAAGACGGCGAGCTCGTGTGGAGCACCGCTAAGTCGTACTGGTTCGCGAGTGGGAGCACATCTTCGAGGGAGAGGCCCGCGGCCGGCGCGTCGACGAGCTTGCTGCTCGCGACGAGCGCTGCCGGCTGGGCGAGCCACGTCGGGTACCAGAAGGAGCGGATCTCGCGCTTGGCTTGGTAGCGAGAACCGGCACCGCCATCGAAGCCCTCGTATGAGGGGGGGTGCAAAAAGAGCGTCCGCATCGTTGCACCGGCCGTCATGTCCACCCAACCTCCCCGTGATGCGCCGTCACTTCGTCCATGTTCGCGCAGAGGCGGAGAGGCGCGGTAGATGGCAGGGGCGGCTTTGTGGCCCTCAGCCCACTTTCGAGCGGAGGAGCGCTAGGTCTACCTCGGAGGAAACGAGCGGTTCGAGGTACTGCGCGTACTGGACGGTTATGTGGCTGTTGTCGAAGAAAACGACCCTGTTGCCGATGACGACCGGACATGTGGTGGGTGCGCAAAACCAGCCTTTTACGTTGACGAAACTTCCTCCGGCCCGATGTACCACCCGTTGTTCGGCTATGAGCCCGGCGTTGTCGTAGCCCACCAGGCCCGGGCCAGCGTGGGTCTCTTTGGGCGTCACGTTGCAAGCGGCGGCGTCGCCCGGATGGGCCGACAGGCAGTCTGGGACGTTCCAGTCTGGAGACTCGACCGGGCCCATGACGAGGACGTGAGCGCCGCTCGCGCGCAGGGCATCAATAGTGTGAGTGAGCCCGGCCATCCATGCCGGCCCGTCCTGGGCGATGTCGTAGAGCCGGTTGTAGTTGGGCGCAGTCCCGACGACGACGAGGAGTGGGTGGAGGGCTTTTATGCTGGCCAGCTCCTGCGCACGCCACTGGTTGCAGGTGGTGTACTCGCTGTCAGTGTCCGGGTTGAAGATGGAAACGTCCTCGGGCGGGCAAGCCGCCTTTGTCCAAACGACAAGGCGCCAGTGCTTTGCCGTGGCCACCTGGTCGAACGCTGGGAACCACATGGTCGCGTGCGAGTCCCCAAAGAGCACGACCGTTTGCTTGGAGGAGGCGTCGCCGAAAATGCAAGGGGGC
This sequence comes from Actinomycetes bacterium, assembly GCA_021787035.1. Lineage (GTDB taxonomy): Bacteria > Actinomycetota > Acidimicrobiia > Acidimicrobiales > Palsa-688 > JAJZYO01. The sequence goes on along the minus strand of JAJYMM010000237.1, from coordinate 12,391 downwards.
TGATAGGTCCCGGCGTAACCGAGGAGGCAGCCATCGAGGAAAGGCGGTGCCTCGCTAGAGGGCGCCTCGGTGAGGGGCGGGTCCAGGTTGGACGGCAGGGCTCGCAGGTCGACTGAAGCGCGCACTGTGGCTCCGACCTCGCGTTCTTGCGCCAAGAGCCGTGCTCCGACGGCGGCGGCGGCGACCTGTGCAGCCGACTTCGAGGCAGGAGCCAGGGCCGACTTTGTTGGCGATGTGGTGCCAGCGCTATCGCTAGAACGCGCGTGTGCCAGGCCCCTGGAGGCCGCGCCACCTGGTTGCCTGGTGCGGCCTGCTTGCCAAGCAGGGCTTGGTCCGCCCGGGGCGTTCCCGCCTGGCGGCGGGGCCGCGGACAGGTGGGCAACCTGTGCCGCCGCCCCCTGGCCCTGCAACGAGGGCAGGAAGGTTGTGGCGAGGACGCAGACGGTGGCGCCTGCAGCGCCGATGCTGGCCCCCGCGGAGAGGCTTCGGAGAGGGCGTCCGGCCAGCCAGGCCGAACGTCGTGCCGGCTGCTCGACCAAGACGTAGCTCAGCCAGGCGACCAGGGCGCTTGCGGCTGCGACAACCAAGCCTTGGGGGACGGAGAGCGGGTGACCTAATGCGTAGGGTGCGAGGACCAAGAGGGGCCAGTGCCACAGGTACCAGGAGTAGGAGATGTCGCCTCCGAGCTGCAGAGGCGACCTGCGCAGCAGCACCGTCGGTCCCCAAGTCGCCGGCACGAACCCGCCGGCGATGACGGCGGCAGCCCCGAGCGCGGGCGCGAGCGCTGCCGTCCCAGGAAAGGGGGTAGAGGCGCCGAATGCCACGGCGGCACCGACGATGGTGGCCAAACCGGCCCAGGCCGTGGTGGCCTGGACAGCGCGGGGGAGCCGGCTGAGCCACGGCGCGCCGAGCGCCAGCAAGCCTCCTAGGGCGAGCTCCCACGCCCGTGACGGGAGCGAAAAGAACGCCCACGGCTCGTCCGCCCGGGTGAGCCAGAGGGAAAAACCAAACGACGAAGCCGCGACTATGCCCAGCGCTCCAATGGCCCAGGACCGCGAGGGCGACCGGTGCCGTGCAGGCGTCCGCCGGAGGACGACGCCGCTCGCCACCACGAGGAGCAGCGGCCAGAGGAGGTAAAATTGCTCCTCCACGCCGAGGGACCAGTACTGCAGGAACGGTGAGGGTGGCCCGCTCGCGGCGAGGTAGTTGGTGTGGAGCGCCGCGAAGCGGTAATTGGCCCAATAAGTGGCCGTCGCCAGGCCGTCTTTCCAGACCGACCTCACTTCCAAGGGAGGGAGCAAGGCCGCTGAAGCGATCATCGTGAAGACAACTACGAGCATCGCCATTGGCAAGAGCCGTCGGGCCCGGCGGGCATAAAAGCCAGCGAAGCTGAGCCGGCCCGCTGTCTTGAGCTCCCGCCACAAGAGGTCGGTTATGAGGAAGCCGGATATGACGAAGAAGACGTCGACACCGACGTAGCCGCCGGCCAGGAACGGCACGCCGGCGTGGTACAGGACGACGCAAACTATGGCGACGGCCCGCAATCCCTGGATGTCGGCTCGGAACGAGCCTCCGTGGTCAGCTGGTCGAGACCTGCCCACGCGCCCTGTCTATCGCAGGGAAGCGTAGAATGTGCGGCAGCGGGATCACTACGCGGAGGTCTAGTCATGGACCGGCGAGTAGCAAAGGCGGGGAAATTTTGGGACCGGGCCGCTCGGGGAGACGGTACCTGGTACGTAGCGACGGGATACCTCCACCAAAACGACGAGTTTTTTGCCCAAGGTGCCAGGGAGACCGACACCTTCCTCGATTTTTGCCGTGCAGCCCCGGCCATGGGCCAGGCGCAGGCTGTCCTCGAGATCGGTTGCGGCCTTGGTCGCATGACCCACCGCCTCGCCCAACTATTTGCGCGAGTGGTCGCGGTTGACGTAAGCGAGGAGATGCTCCGGAGGTGCAGGGGCAACTTGAAGTCTTTTAGCAATGTCGACTACCTCCAAGTTCCGGGCGACGGCACCCTCGAGGGCATCGCCGACGAGGAGGTCGACCTCGTGTTCTCCTACCTGACCCTGCAGCACGTCCCTGCCCCAAGTGCCCAGCTCCGCTACCTGGAGAACAGCGCGCGAGTGCTGCGTGCCGGAGGCAGGATCGCCGTGCAGATGCGCTCGGCCTCCCCTGTCGCGTCGGTAGAAAGCTACGCCGCCCATGCTGTGCACCTGCTTCAGGGCCGCCATACTTATGGCCGTTGCTGGCGGGGGTCGCACGTAAAGCCCTCCGTAGCGCTCCAGCGACTAAGCAGCCAAGGTGTCGACGCAGAGGCCCTCGTGTGGCCTTTCCGGCCGGCGTTGTGCCCCCCGCATCTGTGGCTCGTAGGCACCAAGGCCCCGACGCTGACCTAAGGTCCGGGATCCCCGTCCCCGTCCCCATCCCCTTCCCAGCCCCCAGCCCCTAGCC
>JAJYMM010000237.1:0-9930 GCA_021787035.1 Actinomycetes bacterium | reverse complement strand
GACCCCCGACCCCCCGGCCCCAGCCCCCCGGCCCCGGCCCCCCGGCCCCCGGCGTCAGCCCTTGTCGGGGCCGGCACCGGGCCGCCCCGTCGTGGCGAACCGAACCCAGGCGCTGGAGGGCGACGGGGAGGGATGAGGGGGATAGCGATGGTACTTCCGGTCCTTGACTTGACCTAACTTGGCAGAGCGTGCCCCGCTATATAGCCCCCGGTGTCATTGAGATCGATACGCTCCTTGGCGGTTGGAACCAGGTCACGGCTGGCTACTTGATCGAAGGACCTGCCCCGGTGCTGGTTGAGACTGGGAGCCGGAGCTCTGTGCCCGTGCTCCTCGCTGCGCTGGCCGAGCTGGGCGTTGCTGCCGGAGACCTCGCAGGAGTAGCTGTCACGCACATCCACCTGGACCATGCTGGTGGCGTCGGTGACGTCGCGCAGGCATTCCCCAAGGCGACCGTTTACGTCCACCCGAAGGGTGCCCGCCACCTGGCCCAACCGGACCGCCTCGTGGCCTCGGCCGCCCTCGTGTACGGGGAGGCGCTCGACTCACTTTACGGGCGTCTCCAACCGACGGAACCGTCCCGGGTAAAGGCGCTCGACGACGGCGAGGAGATAGACGTCGGCGGAGGGCGTTCGCTAGTGGCCGTGCATTCGCCTGGCCACGCAAAGCATCACATCGCCCTTCATGACAGCGAGAGCGGAGTGCTGTTCGCTGGCGACGCCGTTGGGGTGAAGCTGCCCGACGCCGGCGTGTTACGGCCGGCGACGCCACCGACCGACTTCGATCTCGCCCAGGCGCTAGACAGCCTCCAGCGCTTCGTCGCTCGCTCGCCGGCTGCCGTCGCGCTCGCTCACTACGGCATCCTGCCTGGCGAGCCAGCAGTTGCCTTGGCCGAAGCGGCTGAAGAGCTCCGAGAGTGGGCTTCGGTCGCCAAGGACGCTTGGCGCGAAGGACGCGACGTCGAGGAAGCCCTCGCTCGCCGGTACCGCCCTCAGCTAGATGCCCTACCCGAGCAGCAGCGCTTGCGGGTCGAGACCCTGAACGGCATCCACAGCAACGCCGAGGGCCTCAAGATGTGGCTCGCCCGCTCCGGCGGCGACACTGGCCGTGACGGCCAGTAGGGACCGGCTGAGACCCCCCAGCACGAGACGAACGTCACCACATAGGGCTTCCCCAACGCACGGCTTCCCTAGCGCACGGCTTCCCTAGCGCACGGCTTCCCTAGCGCACGGCTTCCCTAGCGCACGGCTTCCCCAGCGCACAGCATGTCCGGCGCACAGCATGCCCAGCGCGGGCTTGCCCCGTGACGGCCCGACTGAGCGCTGGCACGATCGGGCACCTACGCTGGCCGAACGGCCTCACTGCGCCGCGATCCAGCCAGGCCGAACGGCCTCACTGGAGCGCGCGAGGTGTTCACCGCCAAGAGGCCACGCTAGGCTGTGCCCCCCGTGAAGCCGAGTAGGAGCGGATGGCGGGCCGCCGCGGTGGCTGCAGGAGCGTCGGCAATGTTGCTTTCTGCGTGTGGCGGAAGCGCAAAGCCGAGCGCGTCTAAACGGGTGGCCACTAGCAGCTTGCCGACTTCGACGAGCGTTGCTAAGGAGCGTCACACGGCAAAACCAAAAAAGCGCCACGCGCACTTGGCCGCACGTCGCACGCCTCTTTGCCCACTTACTGGCTTGCCTGCGCCAGGAGGCCAGGTGCCTCGCCACGCCGCACTCGCGGTGAAAGTGGAAAACCTTCCCCAGGCACGGCCCCAATGGGGGGTCGACAAGGCTGACATCGTCTTCGAGGAGCCGGTAGAAGGCGCGATAACGAGGTTTATAGCCGTATATGACTGCAGTGGCGCGTCCCGTATAGAGCCGGTGCGTTCAGGCCGCTTCGACGATCCCGGGATCCTTGAACCACTCGGCAAGGTACTGTTCGCCTACGCGGGGGCCATACAACCGGTGGTCAACGAGGTTGACTCCCCGCACTCACTGTTGCAGGACGTTGGTATTTTCAAGGCCCCGAATGCCTATTCTCGGGACCCGGACCGTTATGCCCCACACAACCTGGTGACTTCTACGTCAGCACTTTATGCGGCCGCGCGTGCTCTCGGTTACTCGGAGAAGCAGCCCCACGCCATCTTTAGCTATGGCCCTCCCTCCCCGGGGGGGACGCCTGCTTCTCAGGTCAACATAACGTCTCCTCTTGACATCACAACGTGGACCTGGCATCGATCAACCGGGCTTTGGTATCGCTCGTATTCCGACACCGGACCGGCGATCCAGGGCGACGGGAGACAGTTGGCGTTTTCCAATGTGGTCGTGATGCTGGTGCACAATGACGAGACGCCTTGGATAGAGGATCCTACGGGCACACACGAGTACGTGATGAACTTGAAGGGCAGCGGTGCTGCTTGGGTCTTTCGTGACGGTCGCCAATACTTCGGCCATTGGGAGCGGCCGTTGCTCGAGGACCCGGCTGTCTTCGTGGAGCAAAATGGCACCAAGATCCGGCTGGCCCCGGGGACGACCTGGGAGGAGTTCGTGCCCGTGGGAGGTACTGGGCCGGTGACGACGTGGACCGGCAGTGTCTCGGTTAAGCCTTGAGAGCAGGTGCCTTGGAAAGTTCGCGCTGGCTTGCGGGGTAGCCAGGGAGGCCCTGGCGCTTGGTCCTAGAGAAGCGTGTCCAAGAGGCTTGTGCCGACCGCCGCCTGAACCGCGGCCGGGGCACTCCCGGGCTGACCGGCTAGCGCACCTGATATAGAGTTACCCGCTAGGGAATTAGCTGTTGAGGCGCCGGGCGATACGGCCGCACCCCCCATGAGCTCCATGAGCGTCGCCAATTTGGCTTCGGACGAAACCGAGCTCGGCGCTTGTGTACCGGCGCTCGCAGGGGCCGCCGTGCCGGCGCTCAACGCTGCCTGCCCAGCGCCGGTGTCGTAAGCGGCAAGTGCGCTCCAGAAGGGATCGGTGCTAGTGACGCTCATCTGTCATCTCCTGGCACGTGCTTCAGGGCAGCCGGAGCGGCTGCTCCCTTGGCCTATCGGCTAAGGGCCGGCCTAAGTTAAGGAGGTTGGCGTCCGGGGTTGCCCCAAGGACTAGTTTTGTTCCGGTTTTACGGATTTTTCGCCCTTAGCGGGTGGGGCGCTCGTGGTTGCGCTGGTGGCGGGAGCCGATGGCAGCGTCGGGTGCTCGGGCCCGGGCCTCGTCGACGGTCTTCAAACGGAGGCATTCGGTTGACAGCGTCCGGCTCGTCCTCGAAGGTCGCCATCAACTACAGCTTCGCTGTGGCGTGTGGACTTGGACCTTGATGGTCCCCTCGTGCTCGCGCGGCGGCCCGGACGCTAAGGTTCTCGGTCGGGGGCCTACCGGAGGGCTCCCCCACATCGCCGCCACGCCCCCGCCGTGCACGGGTAGAGAAGGCCCCGGCGGAGGCCCCCTGGCGGTGGCGGTGGCGGAGAGAGGGGGATGGCGAAGCGAATCCGGTAGCCCTTGTCGAGCACGTACTCGCAGAGGAGGTCCACCCCCTCCTTGTAGGGGTCAAGTGCGACGCGGACGTCCTTGGCCGCGTCCGACTCGGAACCTTCGCGCCCGCCCCACATGACGAACGTCGAGGCACCGAGCTCGGCAGCCAGGTCGAGGTTGCGCATGGTCTTGCGCAGTGCGTAACGCCTGACCGAACGGTCGTTGGCCGTAAAAGCACCCTCTTTGAACACGGGGTGAGAAAACAGATTGGTCGTCACCATCGGTACGGTCAAGCCAGTCTCGTCCAGTGCCGAGCGGAAGCGCTTCAAAGTGACCTCCCTGGCACCCTCGTCGGCGGGGTTGCCCGAGGCGAAGCCGAACAGGTCATCGTCGTGGAACGTGACCCCCGAGGCGCCGAGCTCGGCGAGGGGGTGGACGGCTTCCACCGGGTCGAGTACCGAACGGGTGGGGTCCCCGAAGAGGTCCTTGCCTCCCCAACCGACGGTCCAGAGACCGAAGCTGGAGTGGTCGTCCTTGGTGGGGACGTAGCGGTCGTCATCAGAACCTACCTACTGATTTGGGGGTTGTTCGAAGCCTGCCGCCGAGCTACAGTCCCAGGTGGCCCTGTAACTTTCGTTGGTGGACAGAATGTTGCGGGCACTGGGTAAGTGAACCTTTTGAAGGGGAGGTCTCAGACATGCATACCCACGACATGCACGGCGCAGCACGCCACTTGCTGTCACGCTATGCCGGTAAGGGCCTGACCAAGACGGCCGGCGCCCTCGCTACGACGGCACTGGTCATTGCCACTTCGGCGACGCCTGCCCTGGCCGCGACGACCGCCCAAGTGGGCATCGGCACGACCACTTACCAACAGATCGACGGCTTCGGTTTCTCCGACGCCTTTGGGCAGGTGGGCAACCTCGAGGCCATGCCGGCGTCGGTACAAAGCGACGTCTTGAACCTACTGTTCAGCCCAACCACGGGTGCCGGCTTGGATATAGTGCGCTTCGGGCTTGGCGAGAGCGCCGCCGATGGGGGGGCGGGCAACCTCTCCGACCAGGAGTGGCTTGGTCAACAGGCAGAGAGCTTCGGCGTACACACGTTTTATGGCGACGCCTGGAGCGCCCCTGGCGCTTTCAAGACCAACGGGTCCCAAGACAACGGTGGCTATCTCTGCGGGGTGCCGGGTGAGACCTGCACGGCAGGGGACTTCCGTCAGGCCTACGCCGACTACCTGGCGTCGGAGGCGGAGGCTTTCGCCGCCGCTGGCGTACCCCTGGAGGCGGTCGATTTCGTCAACGAACCAGAGATCGGACCCGGTTACGCGTCGATGGAGATGACGCCGGCCCAGGCGGCCGACTTCGTACCCTTCCTCGGCCGCGCGCTCCAAGAACAGGGGCTACGCACGAGCGTAGCTTGCTGCGACGCAGAGGGCTGGGCCAACGCGACCGGCTTCGATGGGGCTCAGGCCTACACACAGGCGGTCCTCTCCGACCCCCAGTCCGCCAGGTACATAGGCCTCATCACGAGCCACGGCTACACGTCCGCACCGACGTTCCCCTTGACAAACGAGCGACCGGTCTGGGAGACCGAGTGGTCAACATTCCAGAAATGGGACCCGGCCTGGAACGACGGCACGAGCGCCTCAGGGCTCAGTTGGGCCGACCGGATCTACACCGCTTTGACCGCAGCCAACGTCAACGCGTTCCTGTACTGGTGGGGCACGACTACCTACAGGGAAAACGGGGACAACGAGGGCCTCGTAATCCTCGGCTCTTCGAGCGACCCCACGGCAGACGCGTACCAAGCTTCTGGCCGGCTCTGGGCTTTCGGCGCGTTCAGCCGCTTCGTCCGGCCTGGCGCGCTTCGCCTCGCCGCCACCAGCTCCGACCCCAACTTAGACGCAGTGGCCTTCCGCAACGGGCAGGAGACCGTGCTCGTCTTGATCAACAACAACAGCTCCGACGAGCAGGTCCAAGTCAGCCTGCCGCACCGTGACTTCGCCGGTTTCACCAGCTCGGCCTTGCCCTACTTGACGGACGCCTCCAACAACGGGACTGCCGAGCAGCCAATAGCGCTCACCAACGGGAGCTTCTCGACCACTGTGCCGGCCGGCGCCGTGGTCAGCTACGTGATAGGCGGCCCGGGGAGCCAGGGCGGGCCGGGGAGCCAGGGCGGGCCGGGGAGCCAGGGCGGCCCGGGGAGCCAGGGCGGCCCGGGGAGCCAGGGCGGCCCGGGGAGCCAGGGCGGCCCGGGGAGCCAGGGCGGCCCGGGGAGCCAGGGCTGACAAATACGCTGTGGCTATGCCGACGAGCAACGACAGCGGCCAACGAATGCTGGCTTAGCTTCCCGCCGCTCCCGCCCTCTTTGCTCCTCGGAGACTGGCGGCGGTTCTGCTCGCGTGTCGTCTTGGGTGGGTGGTGGTCACCCATCTTGCAACTGGCTGGCGAAGAGCGCTCCCGAGGCTTGAGCTCTCTGCTCGGAAAGACTGTCGCCCTGCAAGCGGTGGCCGGAGCAGAGAGCCAAGCGTCTTGTTATGGACAGCCGAGGACCCAGAGCTGGAGGTCGCCCTCGCCCTAGCAGGCGTAGACCGCTTCGCGCTCGCCCCCCTGGATCCTTGGCTTTCGTCCCGCTCTGCGCCAACGCTCAAGGCAGTCTCCCCGCCGGCGGCGTCGCCGTCGCCGTCGCCGGCGGGAGTGACCTCGGGTGCCTTTTGCCGTCCCTTCGAGAACGGTTTGGCCCCACACGCTGAAATGCCGCGGGCTGTGAGTGGCGAAAGCTTGTGGCCGTGAACGGGGTGGGTGCGAGCGATGCGGACTTCGGCTACTCGCCGTCCATGATCATGTCGCTGTCCAGCGAGCTCATCGGAGTCCCCAGGACAGGGTGGTAACCAAAGGGCGCGACTGGCCAAGTATGACCCGTGCGCATACGCTCGGGGCAGCGTTACCAGGGGGTGGGCATGTTGGGTGCAAAAGTGGCCGTAGCTGCTGGACAGGTACTTCTTTGACAGCCCGCATCGGCCCTCACCAGCTTGTGCGCCTGCTCGGCGATTGGGTGAGCGGAGACGGGGCACTTCATGACCAGCTGTCTGTCGCACTCCGACGGCTAGTACATGCCGGAGCTCTTCCTAGCGGTGTGCGGTTGCCGTCCGAGCGTGTGCTTGCGACATCGCTGAACGTAGGGCGCCGGACCGTGGAAGTGGCGTTCGACTCTCTGCGCTTCGAAGGCATTTTCAAGAGCCGTCGCGGGGATGGCACATATGTCTCTGTCGCCGGCCGCCACGCTGTTACCCGTGGCGACGATCGTCTTAGTACGTTTGCCCTCACGGGTCGACCCCACAGCGGTAGCTTCGACCTTCGGAGTGCGGCGCTTCCAGGCCTGCCCTTCGTGGCTGAAGAGGTGGCTCGCCTCGATCCAGGTGTTTTGGCCCAGCAGGTGCATCTTCACGGTTACCAGCCCGCCGGCCTCTATGAGTTGCGGCAGGCGGTTGCTGAATACTATGACGCTCTCGGGCTCCCCACGACCACGGACCAGATCCTCATCACGTCTGGCGCGCAGCAGGCCCTAAGGCTGACAGCGATGTGGCTCCTCGAGCCAGGTGCAAGAGTGCTCATCGAAGAACCTTCCTTCAGGGGCGCAATCGACGTTCTCCGCCGCCTCGGCGCTCAGCTTTATCCGGTGCCGAGTGGAGTTGATGGTATCGACGCGGATGCTCTTTCCGATGCAATAGGTCAGTACCGGCCAGCCCTGATCGTCTTGCAGAGCACCGTGCAGAACCCGACGGGCTCCGTCCTCGAGCCAAGCCGCCGAGCATCTGTCGCCTCACTTGCGGGCGAGGCCGGGATCCCTCTCATCGATGACATCGCTCCGTCTGATACGCAATTTGACGGAGGCCGGCCCCGGCCCTTGGCCGCATATGGAGGACCAGTCTTCACTCTCGGCTCCACGAGCAAGGCCTTCTGGGGCGGGCTGCGCGTCGGTTGGGTTCGGGCAGATCCCGAAAGGATCACGGCTATCACTCTCATGAAGAGCAGCGAAGATCTTGGAACCTCGGTTCTTGCGCAGATCGTCGCTGAGCGCCTACTCCAACGCATTGAGGAGGCGCGAGCCGAGCGCCGGGCGGTGCTCGCGGGCACTTGGAGGCTGTTACGCGAAGCTCTCAACGAACTCATCCCTGAGTGGAGGCTCCAACCTCCTCGGGGAGGCGCCTCATTGTGGGCACAGCTCCCTGACCCTTGTGCGACTGCATTTGCCCAGAGGGCTGCTCGCAAAGGCGTCTTGGTACTGCCTGGCCCAACCTTTTCAAGCGTCGACGGGCTCGACGACCATCTCCGTCTCGCTTTCGCGGCGGCGCCGGAGGAGGTGATCGCTGGCGTCGAGCGCTTGGCTGAAGCCTGGGCCAGTTTCAGGACGCGCTGGTCCGCTCGGGCTGTCGTGAAAAGCGCCTGAAGCCAGAGCTGGCAGCGCGCCTCATACCATCCTCATTCGCCCTGGCGTCCGATCCTGGCAACTTGATGTCCTGGGTGGTCCCTCGTGGTGCCAATCCCACCGCTTTGGCCCTTGACCCTCAGAACGAGCCGACCCATAATCAGGATCACGAAAGACGAATGGTCGATAATTCCAATAATTGCGTCAGGAACGACCTGGTCCAAGCGTCGCCCAACCACACCTAGCTGTATAGCAGCAGGGAAGTGGGCAAGGCGGTTTACGGGCGTTCCGTGTCGGCGCGGGAGAGACGCGTGGCCCGCGACCTGGTGAGCTCCGCAGTTGACCGAGGGCGCCAATGTATGTCGAAGCCAGTTGCGCTGGCAGCTTTCGCCAAGTATGCGGCACAGATCGCTCAGGCTGGGGTGGAGCGGAGGTCTGTGAAATGAGCGGGGGACGCGTGCGGCGGCGCAGATGACCGAGGCCGTTAGGTTGTCGTCACGGGGGCTTGGTGGGGCGCTGGCTGTACAACCATTGAAGCCGAGGCGCTACGGTCGCTACCGACCAGACCGCCAGTGGGTAGCGTATGTGTTTCTAGCCCCATGGCTCGTAGGACTAATCGGCATCACATTGGGGCCGATGGTGTTCTCCCTCTATACGGCCTTCACAAACTACAACGTCCTGACGCCGCCGAGATGGGTTGGTCTTGCCAACTTTCGCGATCTCTTTCAGGATCCTCAGTTTATCCAGGCGGTGTCTGTGACCACCCGTTTCGTCGTGATCTCAGTGCCCCTAGTATTAGTTGTCTCGCTTGCCCTCGCCATCTTTCTCAACCGCGGGATTCGCTTCCTTGGATTTTATAGGACCCTCTTCTATCTTCCCTCCCTCATGAGCACCAGTGCTGCGATAGCCATCCTGTGGCTCAAGGTGTTCGGGGAACCTGGCCTCGTGCTCGACTTCCTAAACATCTTCGGACTCCACCCCTCAAGTTTCATCTCCAACCCGGCTACGGCCCTTTACACGATCGTCGTGTTGAACCTATGGGCCTTCGGAGCAACCATGATAATTTTTCTTGCCGGATTGCGACAGATTCCAATGCAGTATTACGAGGCGGCGTCTATTGACGGAGCTGGGCGCCTCCGCATGTTCGTAAGCATTACACTCCCTCTACTTACCCCGTTCATCTTCTTTAATTTACTGTTGGGTACGGTTATGGCATTCCAGACCTTCACAAGTGCGTACCTTATCGGAAACGGGATTGGTTCGCCGGCAGGTACCACAATGTTTTATACGGTGTACCTATACATCCAAGGTTTCACAAATTTCCGGATGGGTTATGCTTCGGCGATGGCATGGCTGATGCTAGCAGCGCTAGGGCTGTTTGCAGGTCTGTGTTTCCTCTCCGCCCGATATTGGGTTCACTATGGAGAAAATGAGAGATGAGTAGTCGCACCGTAAGACGGCCGCACCGCCCCTTCTTCCTCTTTCGGATGCCCGCCATACGTCTGGCAGCATTCCAGGTTATACTGCGCCACTTCATCGTTATTTGCCTGCTTGTCATTATGCTCTATCCAGTCCTGTGGATGGTTGTGGCGTCGCTTCATCCGGGCCAGCGCGCATTGCAGGGGTTACTTTTGAACTTCAATCACCTTACGTTCTCCAACTACAGCTATGGCCTGACAGGTACGGCCGACTTCGTCCGTGATTTTGTCAACTCGCTTGTTATCGGCGTAGTCGAAGTTGTAGGCGCCCTGTTGTCCTGTACCTTGGCGGCGTACGCTTTTGCCCGGCTCACCTTTCCCGGTAAGAGATTACTCTTTGGCGTGCTGATCGGCGCCTTGCTCTTACCCAACCAGGTGCTGATAGTGCCCCAGTTCATACTCTTCAATAAATGTAAGCATTCAGGTCATCAATTAGGGGCGTAACGGGGGGAAGCCGACTTCTGTGCTGCACCGGGTTATAAGTGCTGGGAGGACAACCCGGAGCGAAGCGGAGGGGCGTCAGTGGGGGTGCGGGGCGGGCCCCCGCAGGCGAATGGGACGTCCGTGCGGGACTT
>JAJYMM010000069.1 GCA_021787035.1 Actinomycetes bacterium | reverse complement strand
CTTAGGCACATAGCAGGAAAGCCTGTTAGCGTCCGACACGAAAGACCGGGAAAGCAAAGGACCAGGGAAGGAGGAGCCCTAGGTGGCCAGTCACGTCGCCGATTACGAAATTACAGGGCCGGCGCTCGACGAGCGCGTGCTCCCATGCATACCGGTGCACCGCCCAACGCGCCTAGGCGGCGGCGCGGCCACAGTATGGGTCCTCGGGCCTCTCGCCCGCGCCCCATGGGAGCTCACCAAAGCCCGCCTCGAGGCCGTGGCTGCAGTGCGTTCCGAGTTCCTGCCCTCCTGGCTGGAGGCCGGCCCCGGCGAGTGGGCAGAGCGGCCCGTGATCTGGGTCAGCGCGGCGACCGAGGTCGCAGGGACCCTCGCCTCCCCGCCTCCAGGTATGCAGCTACCGGACAAGTTGCGTGCATTAGCGGCGGCGGCGCGCGCCGCCCACGATCTCCATGAGCATGGTCAGCTCCACGGGGCGATCTGCCCTCAGGCTGTCGTGGTCAGGCCGGGGGGTGCCGGTGCCCTCCTTGGCCCTCCGTCGCTGGCGGACGGCAAGCAGCCTGCCGCTCACGTCGGTTACCCGCCGCTCGGCTACGCCGACCCGCAGCTCCTCCGTGGTGAGGGGGGGCGGTGGTCGGACATCTGGAGCTTGGGTGCAACGCTCCGCCAGCTGCTGACAGGGTCGCCGCCCTTCCCCGGCATCGACGAGCAGCCGGTCGTCCAGGGCTTGGCGAGGCTCCTGACGGCCCCGTCGCCAGGACCAGGAGGTATGCCAGAGCAGGTTGCCGGCGTGGCTAGTTCGTGCCTGTCCCCAGACCCCACCGACCGCCCCGCGACGGCGAAAGACGTGGCGGAACAGCTGGAGGGGGCGGCCGAGAGATGGTAAGAGCAAGCTTGCACGAGACCTCACACAAGGAGGTGGAGACGTGGCCGACAAACTAGAGGTCCTTCCCGGTCAGGGCATGGTCGCTCGCTTCGGGGAGGTTGCCATCTGGGCAGGTCCTCAGTGCAGCCCGGCTCTCCTTTCGCACTTGGTGACCGAAGCGCAACGAGCAGCACAGGTACCGAGCGGCGGAGAACAACTCGCAAATTCCCTGATATCGGTCCTCCAGCGAGGAGACCCCGAACCCCAGGCCCCCTTCGCCGTCGTCGGGCCCGCCCCCGGGGGGCTGGGGCTCTTGTTGCACGGCCCGGTCCAAGCCTGGGACAGCGGCCGGTGGCTGGCGCCACAGCCGGTGCCCGGCTGGATGACCGCCTCGATCGCTCGCCCGTGGCCCCTCATCGTGTTGCCCTACGGGGCCAACCCGCCGCCCCAAAGCCAGCAAGGAAACCCCTTCGACCTCTTGGTCGGCGTGGTGCCTGGGTCCGGCTTCGTCATGCTGCGCCCACCGAGCGCGCCTGGCCCCAACGCTGGCGGGGTCGCTTCCGGCGTCGGTGTTCCTGGTCATGGCGCCATGTCGCCTACGGGCTCGGCCGGCCCTGCTGGAGCTAGCGCGCCAGGTGCCGGCGCTCCTCATGGCGGCCCAATTGGCGGCGGCCCAATTGGCGGCGGCCCAATTGGCGGCGGCCCAATTGGCGGCCAGGGCCAGGCTGGTGGCCTCTTCGGAGGCGGCCCCTCGCCCGAACCCCATCACCTGGCTGGCCCAGGGTCACCTGCTAGCGACACACCTGTTGCCAGTGAGGGCGGACCCGTTGCAGGCGGACCCGTTGCAGGCGGACCCGTTGCAGGCGGACCCGTTGCAGGCGGACCCGTTGCAGGCGGACCCGTTGCAGGCGGACCCGTTGCAGGCGGACCCGTTGCAGGAGGCCCCGTTGCAGGAGGCCCCGTTGCAGGAGGCTCTGGTGGCCCTGGCACGGCGACCGGTTTTGGAGGCACCCCTTCTTCCGCCCAGGGAACACCGACGGCTGGGCCTACCCAGGCACAAAGTGGCCCCTCCCAACCATCGTTTTCCCCCCTGGCGCCGCCGGTGGCCGTCGCCGGGGCCACCGCGGCCGCGGGCGCACCGTCCACCATGGATCTCCGCAACGTGCTCGTAGCGGGATCATCCCCGCTGCCGCTGGCATCGAACGCCGGCGCACCCCTCGACAGGCCCGAGGTCCCCGGGGTCTACTGCGAGCGCGGGCACCTCAACCACCCTGGCTCCTCGCGCTGCGCCCGCTGCGGGCGCGCCATCGCGCCCGGCGCACAGGCAGCCAGTGGCCCGCGACCACCCGTCGGGGTACTGCTTGCGGACGACGGTTCGATCTGGGCCCTTGACAAGAGCTACCTGATAGGGGCCGACCCAGCTTCCGCTGGCGAGGTCCGCATGGGTACCGCGCGTGCGATCTCGATGCGGGCAGGCGCCAATCACACCATGGCCCCGATCCAGTCGGAGGTGAAGGTGAGCGGGTGGAACGTCTACCTGGTCGACCGGGGAGCCGACGGCGGTGCCTATTGGCAAGGGCCATCGGGAACCGGGTGGGTGCAGCTCGGGCGCAACGAGCAGCGGGAGCTCACAGACGGTGCGCACATTTCCTGCGGCGGAAGAGTGCTCACCTACCTCTCGGCCTGGTCTAGCTTGGGCCAGCGCTCCTGACCTTGGCGCCCCGGCTCACCCACTGATCAACTTTTTGTACTTCGGGCAGAAGACCTTGACCGCGGTGAAGATGACGACTCCAAGGTCGGTAGCTGTGAGAGGGTTCGTGCCTTCGGTGAGGGGTAGGCGGTCCGCCACCTCTTGGATGGAAGCGCCCGAGGACAAGTCCGTGCAGACCGCCTGGCCCATGTTTACCAGCTGCGTGGCCGTCCTGTAGCTGCTGATGTCGGGGGCCTGGCCGTATACCGAGTTGAGGAAGGCCTGCTTGGCAGCAACGCTCGCAGCAGCGTTTGGTGCCGTCCCACCGCAGCCCGAAGCCAGCATGCCCAGTGTGGCGACAGCAACGACGGCCCGTATCCGCGCACGCGACGCCACTCGCGAATCATAAGCTGCTTGCCCTTGGACGGGGCAGCGGGGCTTTACGACCGCCTCGGCGGCATGGCCTTCTTCGAAGGGCTGGTTGAGCGCTTCTACGAGCGCGTCGCCGGCGACGACGTCCTGCGCCCCCTCTACCCCGAAGACCTCGGTCCGCCGCGCCGGCACCTCTGCCTTTTCTTGGCCCAGTTCTGGGGCGGCCCGAGGGCCTACGACGAGGAGCGAGGTCACCCGCGCCTTCGCTCCCGGCATATGCAGTGGCGGATCGGGCCGCTCGAACGCGAACGGTGGCTCCTGCACATGACGGCGGCGCTCGACGCTTCCCCGGCCAACGCCCTGGAGCGCGCCCAGCTGCTCGGCCATTTCCAAGCCGTTGCGAGCCACCTCGTCAATGCCGATGGGGAAAGTACCGCCGGCGAGGCGGACCGGGCCGAAAGGGCGGGTGCCGCTCGGACGGAGGGTCCGGGGGCTCGGACGGATGGTGCTTCTCCGACGGAGGGTGCCGCTCGGACGGAGGGTCCGGGGGCTCGGACCGCAACCGGTAATGAGCCCGCCGGCTAGCTCCCCTGGTTCGCCGTAGCAGCGGTTAGGTACCGGGCCGCATTGACGAAGGCGACGTGGGTGAAGGCTTGGGGGAAATTGCCCACCATCCTCTTGCGCACGGTGTCGTACTCCTCCGAAAAAAGCCCGAGGTCGTTGGCGACGCCGGCCACACGCGCCATCAGCTCGCGCGCCTCAGCCACCCTGCCGAGGAGGGCCAGGCATGACACGAGCCAGAGCGAGCAGGGCAGGAACGCGCCCTCGCCGCCAGCCAGCCCGTCGACTCCCGATTCGTTGTGGTAGCGCTGGACGAAGCCGTCCACGACGAGCTCGCGCTGGACGGCTTCGATCGTGCCCACGACCCGGGGGTCGTCGATCGGCAGGAACCCGACGAGGGGGATCATGAGGAGGCTCGCATCGAGCTCGCTCGACCCGTACGCCTGGGTGAAAGTACCCGCGCCCTCGTCGTAGCCCTTGGCCAGCACCTGCTCCTTGATCTCGTCGCGGACCTTCTTCCAGCGCTCGGCAGGCCCGTCGCGGCCGTAGTCCTCTACTGCCCTCACTCCACGGTCGAGAGCCACCCAGGCCATCACGCGGGAGTAGACAAGGTCGCGAGGTGGGCCCCGAAGCTCCCAGATCCCCTGGTCTGGCTGGTCCCAGTGGCCTTCGACGAACTCGACCACCGCTCGTTGCACATCCCAAACGGCCCCCCCGGGCTCGATGCCGTGCGAGCGCGCCATGCCAGCCGCGTCGAGCAGCTCGCCGTACACGTCGAGCTGGAACTGGAGAGACGCGGCGTTGCCCACCCTCACGGGCTTGGAGCCTTCGTAGCCTGGCAACCAGTCGAGCTCTAGCTCCGGCAAGCGTCTCTCGCCAGCGACGCCGTACATGATCTGCAGTTGCTCCGGCTTGCCGGCGGCCGCCCGGACCAGCCACCAGAGCCAGGCCTCGGCTTCTTCGCGGAGGCCGGCCAAGACGAGGCCGTCGATCGTGAGGGCGGCGTCACGGACCCAGCAGTAGCGGTAGTCCCAGTTGCGCTCGCCTCCGATCTCTTCTGGTAGCGACGTAGTCGGCGCGGCGACGATCCCGCCCGTCGGGGCGAAGGTGAGGGTCTTCAGCGTCACCAAGGAGCACCGGACGAGCTCTTCCCATTCCCCGTGGCGTTCCACGAAACGGCCCGTCCAGTTGTCCCAGTACGAGAGCGTGGCCCCAAGCGCCTCCTCGAAGCCCGTGTCGGCACCGTCGTCCTCCCATGACGGCTCCCACTGCAGCCGGAAGTCGTGGCTCTCGCCCTCGCTAAGGACAAACGTCGCCCTGTGGCGCAGCTCGTCGGCCTCGAGGGCAACGGGGCTCTCCAGGACGAGGGAGTCGGGCCCGGCCGTCGCCCGCACGCCCGTCCCCGTCTGGGTAACCCAGGGGACCTGCGAACCGTACTCATAGCGGACGACCAGCTCAGTCTCGAACTCCACGCTCCCTTGCAGGCATTCAGCGCGCCGGAACACCTGCGGCCGGGTCTCCCTCGGTGGCATGAAGTCTGTCACCCTGGCCCGCCCGGTCGGGGTGTCCCATTCCTGCACCAAGACGGGCGAACCCTCCCGGTAGTGGCGCCGGATGGCCAGTCCCGCCCGGCGCGGTGCGAGGAGCCAACGGCCATGATCGGGGGACCCGAGGAGGGCGGCAAAGCAGGCGGAAGAGTCGAAACGAGGTACGCAGAACCAGTCAAGCGAGCCGTCGCGCCCGACGAGGGCGGCGGTATGGGTGTCCCCTATAAGCCCGTAGTCCTCGAGCCGCTGGCTCATACCGACAGGTGCCGCCGCACCGCGAAACCGGATCCAACCGCACCCACCGCCGCTCCGACCACGACGATCAGGATGCCGGTCAGGAACGCTTCGTGGGAGCTCACGATTAGGGGTTGGCTCGGGATGAGGGGGTTAGTGCCGGTGAAAGAAGCGAGCGTGTTGCGGGCAGTGAAGGTGATCACAAAGGCGATGACCGCTCCGACCAAGCCCTCTACCAGCCCTTCGAACATGAACGGCACCCGTATAAACCAGTTGGTCGCGCCAACCAGCTTCATGACGGCCACCTCCCGGCGCCGGGCAAAGATCGCGAGCTGGATGGTGTTGACCACGAGGGCGATGGCACCGATCATCACGCCGGCGGCCACGACCAAGGTGACGTTGCGCAAAGTCGCGAAGTGGGCGAGCCACTGCTTGATCTCCTGGCCGGGGTACTCGACGGAATAGACCCCGGGCTGTTTGGAGAACTCGGCGTCCAGCTGGCTCAGGCTCTGCGCCTTGGCCGGCACGCAGCGGAACGATGGGGGCATGTTGGCCGGCGTCATGACCTTCAACATGTCGGGTTGCCCGCTGAACATCTGCCTGAACTCCACGTAGGCCTGCGCCTTGTCGACGTAGGAGCACTTCTTTATCTGGGCAGGGGTCATCGAGACGAGCTGCTGGCGGATGCCGGTGATCTCCTGCGAGCTCACGTTCGCGTTCAAGAAGATCACCAGCTCGACCCCGCCTTGGTACTGCACGGTCGCCTTGTTGACCGCCTGGCGCATGATGAGGACGCTCCCCAAAGCTGTGAGCGAGACGGCCATGGTGACGACGGCCGCCACGGTCATCACCACATTGCGTGCGAGGTTGCCCCCCGTCTCGCGCAAGACGTACGAACTCGGTAATGCCAAGCGCAGCTCCCTCTAAACCGTGACGATCTGCCAGCCCCGCCTCGAGGCCAAGCTCAAGCGTCAACCATCCCGTACACGCCTCTTGCCTGGTCACGCACGACGATCCCGTGGTCGAGCTCGATCACGCGCTTCCTCATGGCGTCGACGATCTCCTGGTGGTGAGTGGCCATGACGACTGTGGTGCCGTACTGGTTGATCCTCTCGAGCAACCGCATGATCCCAGCCGTGGTGGCTGGGTCCAGGTTGCCCGTCGGCTCGTCGGCGAGGAGGATGAGCGGCCGGTTCACGAACGCCCTAGCAACCGCCACCCGCTGCTGCTCACCTCCAGAGAGCTCACCGGGCTTGCGGCCCATCTTGCTGCCGAGCCCGACAAGTTCGAGGATCTGGGGTACCTGGCTGCGCACGAAGTGGCGCGGCCGACCCGTGACCTCGAGGGCGAACGCTACGTTGTCATAGACGCTGCGCTCGGGCAACAGGCGGAAGTCCTGGAATATGCACCCGATATTGCGCCGGAGATAGGGCACCTTCCAGGGGGGTAGGGACCCCACTTCCTTGCCAGCCACCCAGATCTCGCCCGAGTCGGCCCGCTCCTCTTTGGTAACAAGGGAGAGGAACGTGGTCTTCCCAGAGCCCGAGGGCCCGACGACGAAGACGAACTCCCCCCGCTTGATGTCTACCGTGACGTCCTTCAAGGCCGTCACGGAGCCCTTGTACGCCTTATGGACGTGCTCGAAGCGGATCATGGTTGTTGCCTACCCCGCGCCCGTGCGAAGGGCACCACCACGATGATAGCCGCTCAAGCGTGCCCTCACTAACTGGGCCGGGCTGAAAGGGCCTCTTTATAGACCTGCACCGTCTTCAGCGCGACCGCAGGCCAGGTGAACTCGGCCACGGCGCGCCGCCTGCCGGCGGCACCGAGGCGCCTGGCGAGGTCGGGGTCCCTGAGCAGGCGGTTCACCTGGGCGGAGAGGGCAGACGCGAACGCGGCGGGGTCTGCCGGGGACCCGAAGGGGTCGCCGCTCGGCTCGAAGGGCACGAGCAACCCGGTCTCCCCGTCTACTACCACTTCGGGGATACCGCCCACGGCGCTCGCCACGACCGGTGCCCCACACGCCATGGCCTCCACGTTTATGAAGCCGAACGGTTCGTACACCGAGGGGCAGACGAAGACGGCCGCGTGGCTCATGAGCTGGACGACTTGACGGCGCGGGAGCATCGCGTCGAGCCAAGTCACGCCGCCTCGCTCGGCGGTGAGCGCGTCCACCCCGGCACGGACTTCGGCTTCTACCTCGGGCGTGTCGGGGGCGGTGGCACAAACGACGAGCCCTGCCTCAGGCACGAACCCCCGCGCCGCTTCGAGCAGGTAGGTGATGCCCTTTTGCCTTGCGACCCGGCCAACGAAAAGGACGTAGGGGGCTTCTGGGTCGATGCCGAGGCTTGCCAGGGCGTCGGTCTCAGGGTCGGGGAAGAACTCGTCGGTGTCGATGCCGTTGTGCACGACCTTCACGCGAGCCGGGTCAACGGCGGGGTACACGCGCAGGATGTCGTCGACCATCGCCCTCGAGACGCCGATGACGGCGTCGGCTTGCTCTATGGCCGTCCGTTCTGCCCAGGAGGAGAGGCGGTAGCCCGGTCCCAACTGCTCGGCCTTCCACGGGCGGAGGGGCTCCAGGCTGTGGGAGGTGACTACGTGAGGGGTCCCGTAGAGCACCTGGGCAAGGTAGCCCCCGAAATTGGCGTACCAGGTGTGGCTATGGACGAGGTCGGCTCCAGCAACGTCTTCGGCCATCCGAAGGTCGACCGATAGGTACGCAAGGGCCGACCCTTTCCCATCCTTAGCGAAGGCGCCCCACGGCTCGTAAGAGGCCTTGACGAGGGGGTCCTGCCTCGGAGGGCCAAAACAGCGCACGCCGACGTCGACAAGGCCCGCCAGCTCACGGGCGAGGTACTCGACGTGAACCCCCGCGCCGCCGTAGGTCTCAGGCGGGTACTCGCGGGTGAGCAGGGCGACCTTCAAGCGACGACCTTCTCCCCCTTGCCTATGACCACCACGCCACCGGCCGAGATCGTGAAATGGCTCGCGTCCAGCTCGGCGTCGACACCCACGCGGGCTCCTGGCTCGATCACGACATTTTTGTCGACGATGGCCCTGCGTACGACTGCCCCCTCCCCGATGCGCACCCGGTCCATCACGACGGACTCCTCGACGAGCGCTCCCTGGTCGACGAGAACGCCGGAGGAAATGACAGAACGGCGCACGGTGCCTCCCGAGATGATCGTCCCGGCCGAGACGATGGAATCGAAGGCGAGGCCGCGCCTCGACGGCTCTTCGAACACGAACTTGGCCGGTGGCAGCGAAGACGGGCTCGTGTGGATCGGCCACTCCTCGTTGTAGAGGTTGAAGACCGGGTCGACGGAGACGAGGTCCATGCTCGCCTCGTAGTAGGCGTCGAGGGTCCCAACGTCACGCCAGTAACCCCGCTCCTTGTCCGTGCAACCTGGTACGAGGTTGGCGCCGAAATCGTAAAAGTGGGCATCACCTGCCTCGACGAAGCGTGGCACGATGTCGCCGCCCATGTCATGGCGGCTGCCCGAGTCCTCGGCATCCTCGCGCAAGGCGTCTACGAGCGCCTCGGCCGTGAAGATGTAGTTGCCCATCGAGGCAAAGAGCTCCTTGCGGCCGCCAGCCAGGGCGAGCGGGTCCGCTGGCTTCTCGATGAAGCGCGAGATACGCATGCCCTTCGCCGGCTCGATGATGCCGAAGCTGCCGGCCTCGCCGGCAGGTACACCGATGGCCGCGACAGTAACGGCGGCCCCGCTTTGGATGTGCTGCTCGAGCATCTGGCGGGGGTCCATACGGTAAATGTGGTCGGCGCCGAAGACCAAGATGTAGTCGGGTCGCTCGTCGCTCACGATGTTCAGGTTTTGGTAAATGGCGTCCGCTGAGCCCGCGAACCACCAGGGGCCGCGGCGCATCTGGGCCGGGACGGGCGTCACGTAATACCCGAGCAGGTTGGAGAGCCGCCATGTCCGCGTCACGTGGAGGTCGAGGCTGTGGCTCTTGTACTGCGTGAGGACGATGACTTTCAAGAAGTCAGCGTTTGCCAAGTTTGACAGCACGAAGTCGATCAGGCGGTAGTGGCCGCCGAACGGCACTGCAGGCTTGGCACGGTCGAGCGTGAGGGGCAACAAGCGCTTGCCCTCGCCTCCTGCCAGCACAATCGAAAGGGTGCGCACTGTCAAAGAAACTTAGTGCGCTCGCGCGCCCGGGGGCTCGTTATCCCCCTGCCGGTTCGCCGCCGGCCGCCTCGAGCCCGGCCGCCTCGAGCCCGGCCGCCTCGAGCCCGGCAGCCTCGAGCCCGGCCGCCTCGAGCCCGGGCTCCTCGCCGCCGTGCCCGCTATCGCCCCCATTGCCGTGACGGTCGCCATCGTGAGCCTCGTGCGCGTGCTCTGCCCCGAGCGTGTGGAAGGCACCCCGCGCATCTCGCACGATGATGCCGCCGACGGGGCGCTGGATCGGGTGGGCGTTCTGCGCGTTGAGGAGGTTGCAGACCTTGTAGGTCACAACGCCCGCCACTATCGGCGCTACGAACGAGCCGTACTGGAGGATCTCGATCAGGAGCTCGAAGGAGATGTTGAGGGCGTTCCCGATCAGGTCGGTGGCGCTCGCCACGGTTAGGTCGGCAAAGAAGAACAGCGCCCCCACGCCGATCGCCGTACGCAGGGGCTTGTCGCGCGGCCGGTCGAGGAGGTTGTGCTCCTCGTTGTCGGCAAAGAGCCGGCGGTCGATGGCCGGCCACGCGTACATGATCGTGAACACGATGCCCGGGAGCAGTATGCCCGGGAAGAACGGGTTGGCGATCTCGTGGCCGAAGCTCCGGAACTCCCAGTGGGGCCATAGCCGAAGGGCCCCGTCCAGCCACCCCACGTACCAGTCGGGCTGGGTACCAGCGCTCCCTCGGGCGGGGCTGTAGGGACCGTACACCCAGATCGGGTTTATCTGGACGAAACCGCCCAACCCGAAGACGATCGCGGCGATGAACATGAAGAGCCCGCCCGACTTGATCGCGTACTGCGGCCAGAGCCGGCTCCCGACGATGTTGTGCTCCGTCTTGCCTGGGCCGGGGAAGTCGGTGTGCTTTTGGTGCCACAAGATCCCGAGGTGAGCACCGAGGAGCCCGAGCAGGATCAGGGGGAACAAGAACTCGTGGATGACGAAAAGCCTCGTGAAGAACACCGAGGTCCCTGGGAACGCCCCGCCCCACAGGGTGAACGCGACCCAAACGCCCACAAAGGGGATGGACTGGATGATCGAGAACACGACCCTGAGGCCCGAGCCGGAGAGCAGGTCGTCGGGGAGCGAGTAGCCAGAGAAGCCCTCGAGCATCGCGACGAGCAAAAGCGTGAGCCCGATAATCCAGTTGGTTTCACGGGGCTTGCGGAAGGCACCCGTGAAGAAGACCCGGCACAGGTGGAAGGCGATCGCAGCGAGGAAGATGTCGGCCGCCCAGTGGTGCGCCTGGCGCATGACGAGCCCTGCGCGCACAGAGAAGGACAGGTTGATCACGCTCTCGTACGCCTGGGTCATTTTCTGACCGTCGAGGGGGGCATATGGGCCGTGGTAGACGACGACGGAGCCGGAAGGGCTATAGAAGAGGGCTAGGTAAATGCCCGTGATGATCAAGATGACGAAGCTGTACATGGCGATCTCGCCGACCATGAACGACCAATGGTCGGGGAAGATCTTGTCCATGGCGTTGCGGAGCCATTTGGATGTACCGAGACGGTCATCGATCTCGTCGAGGACCTTCTCCTCGAGGAGCGCCCGCTTACGAGCGGTGCTGCGTTCGGCGACCGTGCTCACGCCGGCCCTCCCCTGTTCCAGAACCCAGGCCCCACCGGCTCGACGAAGTCGCTCTTCGCGTACAGGTAGCCGTCAGGGCTCACCAGGAGGGGGAGCTGCGGCAGCGGCCGGGGTGCGGGACCGAACACGGGCTTGCAGTCCTCCAAGATGTTGAAGGTCGACTGGTGGCAGGGGCAGACCAGCTGCATCGACAGCACGTTGAAAAGCGTCACGGCGCAACCGGCGTGCGTGCAGATTTTCGAGAAGCAGACGTACCCGTTGCCCCCGGAGCGCTGCTCGAAGCCGACATTGATCTTGCGCTCGTGGATGACGTCGCCCCCGATGTTCAATAGCACCGCCGGCGACATGGCATTTTGGGGGAGCGTGTCGTCGGTGTGGCCCTCGGGGAAGACCGTCAAAACGCCGTCAACTTCGAGGTCGCCGACTCTGATCGGCCTTCCGTTCTCGTCCACCAGCCTGGCCCCGGGGTACCAAGCAGTGTGGTAGAGGAACCGGCCGTAGCGCGGCCCGAGCGAGGCAAGAGGCCAAAGGGCGGCGATCCCGAAGATGCCCCCCATGGGGACCAAGACCTTTTTCACAAGGAAGCCCCGCCGCGCCATCATCGCGTCCGTGCCACGCGACAGCGAGGCGACCACAGCGGCGCGTTCCTCCTGGTCTGAATAGTGGATGCCCCGACTGCCAACCACGTCTTGGCCGGGCAACAAGAAACGAGCCCACAGCACAAGGCCGGCGCCGAGGCACCCGAAGGCAGCCGCGAGGAGCGCCCCCTCTACCTGTGCCTGGCCTCCGGTCCAGTAGCAGATCATGAGCCCGATGCCGCAGCCCCCGGTGACCATCCACAGGGAGGCAATCAGGTACTCGAGGCGCCGCGCCTTCCAGGGTTGATCGCGCAGCGGGAACCAGGTGTCGTCTTGCTCGGGCGGGACGTCGTCGGGCCAGGGGGTACCCGTCCCCGCCCCATCCTCGGGGCCGTGGGTGCCGGTCATCACCTCCGGCAGCTCAAAGGGCCGTTCGCCCTCGCCGTCCCGGCTCGCCGTTCCCTCTCTTACGGTCTCCATCGGCTAACCCCTGTTACCGATCAGGCGGGCTACGAGGAGGAGGAGGCCCAGGCCGAAGATGATGGCGACGAAGCCCTCTGGGACGGGGCCGAAGTTGGCTATCCCAAAGCCCCCTCGGTTGCCGCTGTGGGCCAAGTAGTAGACGTAGTTGGCAATTGCCGATACCTGCTGGTCGGTGAGCTGGCCCGGGCCGAAGCCCGGCATAGGACGTGGGCCGACCCGGATGGCTTCGGCGATCTGTTCCTTGGTGGCCTGGCGGAGGCTCGGGACGACATATCCGTGCGAGAGCATCCCGCCGGCACCGGACGCGTCGTGGCACTGGGAGCAGTTCAACAAGAAGAGCTGGTTGCCCTCCGACAGCGAGGCGGGCGTCACTTTGGGGATTCCCACGCCGGGGGTGCCGTGGGAACGGTCGACGAAGTTGATGTAGGCGACGATCTGGGCAATCTCTGTCTTGTTGAAGTACGGCCTCCCCGGCAAGGGCTGCTGGGTGATCGAGTTGAGGGGCATGCGCCCGGTCGACAGCATGAAGTCGACCGCGGCCGGCCCCACGTCTAGCAGCTGCGGCGCCCTGGCGCCTACGGCCCCGGACCCGTGGCAGGCCTGGCAGTGCTCGTCGTAGAGGAACTGGCCGGCGGTTATGGTCGCCGGGTTGGTGCTGACGGCGATCGTCCCCCCGGCGTCGTTGGCGACCGTGCCGGCTGCGACCTTGGCAGGGGCCTTCGCCGCGACGTTGGTAGAAGCCTTCGACTGCGCAGGTGCCGGGACTGCCCAGACCAGCACCGAAAACAGCGCGGCCGCTAATGCGACCAGAGCTGCCGGCCCTGCCAAGGCACGGCTTTTGTTGGTGCGGCTCATGTCCTGCTCCTCATTTTGTAGACGGGAGGAGGAAGATCATCGCGTACAGGCCTATCCAGACCACGTCCACGAAGTGCCAGTAATACGACAGCACCTCCACGTGGGGCAAGCTTCGGTGGCCACCGAAGCGCCGGTGGGGGTTGAGCGACCGGAAAAACATGAACACCATCGCGAGCAGCCCGCCGGCGACGTGCATGAAGTGGATCCCAGTGAGCACGTAGAAGGCGCCGCTGTACGCGCTCTGCCCGATCGGGAAGTTACGGGTCATGTAGTCGACGACCTGCATGCCCTCGAAGATCGACCCGAGTGCCCAGGTCATCACCAGCCAAGCCCTGAAGCCGGCGAGGCTGCCGCGCTGCAGGTGGCGGACCGAAAGCTGCATCGTCCCAGAGGAGACGACGAGCACGATCGTGGCGACACCTACGGTCGGGATATCGACCTTGTCGTGGAAGGGGGGCCAAACTGGGGTAGCCGCCCGGAGCGTCAGGTACGTGGCGAACAGGCCGCTGAAGAACATGAGCTCGGACGCGAGCCACACGATCACGCCGACGTTGATGAGGGCCGGCCGGTAATCGTTGACCCCAACGGGCCTCGCCGTAGTGGTGGTGCTCACCGCAGCCATGACACTTACTTTCTACACAACGGGGCCATAGGAGTCCCAATCGGGCCGCCTTAGGCCCGCCTACGCTGCGCCGTCGTGGGGTGGCCGACGGGGCTCGCCGCTATGGCCCTCGGCTCACGGGATCACCGAGAGAGCTTTGGGCCCCGGGGCTCGACGAGCTAGGTAGCTTTGGGTGGTGAGCGAGACACCGGCCTTCGACGCGCTCGGGAGGAAGGCTGAAGCGCGCTATGACGAGCCCGACATGGGCGTCCTTGAGACCTTCGCCAACCCGCAAGCAGGAAAGGATTGGGCAGTCTCGCTCGACTGCTATGAGTTCACCAGCCTCTGTCCTGTGACGGGCCAGCCCGACTTTGGCCGCCTGCGCGTCCAGTACGTCCCCGATCAGCTTTGCGTCGAGTCAAAGAGCCTGAAGCTCTACCTCATGAGGTACCGGAACCACGGCGCCTTCCACGAGGACTGCGTGAACAGGGTCGCCAGCGACCTCGCGACGAGGCTTGACCCTCGCTACCTCGTCGTCCACGGCGACTTCAACCCCCGGGGCGGAATCGCAATCAGGCCAGTGGCGGTGCGCAGGGCGACGGACCTGACAGCCGACGACGAGCGCCGCTGCCTTTGCCTGCTCGGCTTGCTCGGGCAGGCTGGCCCCGAACC
Organism: Actinomycetes bacterium; assembly: GCA_021787035.1. GTDB lineage: Bacteria > Actinomycetota > Acidimicrobiia > Acidimicrobiales > Palsa-688 > JAJZYO01. The sequence goes on along the minus strand of JAJYMM010000069.1, from coordinate 32,158 downwards.
CACCAACCGTGGGCTCCCTGGCGCTTACTCGTCCTCGGCCGGGTTCGACCGCTCAGCCCCCACTCAACTGGGCCATTGAGCGCCTCGCTGAACCAGTCGGCCGTTCAGGCCTCCGCCGGCGGCGGTACCGGGAAGGAGAGGGCCAGTAAGGAGGAGAGGCCCAGCAAGCACCAACGCTGGGTGCTGCCAGCGTTGGCCTTCGCCGTATACGTGGGTTGCATCGCCGGCTCGAACTGGATGATCGCCCACGTTGGCCGACCCGTTCCGGGCGCTCATGAGCTGCCCGTTTTCTTCGGGCTCGAAGCGCCGTCCGGCGTCTACCTAGCTGGCCTCACCTTCGTGGCGCGCGACGTCCTGCAGCGTTTGGCCGGCATCAGGGTGGGGATCGCAGCGATCCTGCTCGGCGCCCTCGTGTCCTGGGGGGTGTCGAGCGCTTCCCTGGCTCTTGCCTCCGGGGGGACGTTCTTGCTCTCGGAAACCTGCGACTTCTTGGTTTACACGCCGCTCCAAGCCAAGCACTTCCCCCTTGCAGTGATCGGTTCGGGGCTCGTTAGCGACGTGGTGGACTCCACCGTGTTCCTCACCCTCGCCGGCATCCCCCTGTCGCTCGCCTTACCAGGCCAACTCGTAGGGAAGGCGTGGCTGGTCCTCGCGGGTGGCCTGGCCGCGGGCTTCTTGCGCCGGAGCGGGCCGTTCAAGACCAAGACGACCACAGGGTGACCGCCCGCCGCCCGCCCGCCGGCCCCCCGCCGCCCGCCGGCCTCTCACCGTCCGCCACCCGCCGGCCTCTCACCGTCCGCCGGCCCCCCGCCGCCCCCCGCCGCCCGCCGGCGCCTCGCAGGCGGCTAGTCGCCTCGCGCCTCGGAGTTGTACTCGACTGCCCACAGGCACAGGCCGTGGGGCGGCGCCACGGGGCCGGCCAGAGAACGGTCCTTCGCCGCGATCACGCCCATCATCTCCCCCGCCTTGCGCCTGCCCATCCCCACTTCTACCAGGAGCCCTACGACCGAACGCACCATCTGCTGGCAAAACGACGTGGCCCTGATCTCGAAGCGCAGCTGGTCACAACCGAGGTCGGACCAGTCCGCGGCCAGGACGCGGCGCACGAGCGACCTCGGGCTCCTCTTCGAAAGGTGGCAGAACGAGGAGAAATCGTGCTCGCCGAGCAGGGCGTCACATGCCGCTTGCATCGCCCGGAGGTCGAGGGGCGCCCCGACCTGCCAAGTCGTGGCGGCAATGAACGGGTCGGGCCAGGCGCGGCACGAGATGCTGTAGCGGTAAGTGCGCGAGACGGCGGAGTACCTGGCGTCGAACCCTTGGGGTGCCCAAGCGACCTCGCGGACTGCTACCGCCGGCGCGAGCATCTTGTTGAGGGACCGCTCCAAGCGGTCGAGGTCGGCGCCAATCGCCGCGTCGAAGCTCACCACCTGCCCCCACGCATGCACGCCGGCGTCCGTGCGCCCGGCGCAGGTCAACTCGACTGGGTGGCGGAGCACCTTCTCCAAGGCTTCGCCGAGCACCCCGGCGACAGTTGGCACTCCCCGCTGGAGGGCGAAGCCGTGAAAACCGGTGCCGAGGTAGGAGACCACCAGGCGGAGCCGGCGCCGGAGCGCCTCTTGCTCACCGCTGCGTCCCCGCTCAGCGTTGCCAGTGCCGCTAGCGGCAGGGCCCACGCGACGGCGGTCCTCGGCGCCGGCGCAAGCTGGCGCACCCGGCTCTTGCCCCATCGGCTCTTGCCCACCCGGCGTCCGCTCTGGCACTGCCGTCAGGGACTTCCCCCCAGCTGCAGCTGGGCCCCACAGCTCTCAGCCGCGGCCAGCCCAAGCCCGTGACCTGGACAGAAGTCGCCTGTCGTGGTGGTGTGCTCAGGTCAGACGAGCTCTATGCGCGCCATGGGGGCGTTGTCCCCGTGACGCGGGCCGAGCTTCAAGATCCTCGTATAACCACCGTTGCGTTCGGTATAACGAGGCCCGATCTCGGCGAAGAGCTTGTGAGCCATGTCCTTGTCCCTGATGAAGGCGACCACCTGGCGCTGGTGGTCGACACCGCCCTTCTTGGCCTTGGTCACGCACTTTTCGAACACCGGCCGGAGCGCCTTGGCCTTGGCCTCGGTCGTGACCAGTCCTTCTGCGGCTATGAGCGATGCCACGAGGTTGCCCATCATCGCCTTCTGGTGGGCAGCGTCGCCACCGAACCGCCGGCCCTTCTTCGGCCTACCTGGGATACCGGACATCTCTACTGCCCTGCCTTCCCGCGGAGCGTCAGACCCCGCTCATCGAGCTTTTGAAGGACCTCGTCCAAGGACTTCTGCCCGAAGTTGGTGATCGCGAGCAGGTCGTCTTCGGTCTTCGAGACGAGCTCCCCGACGGTGTTTATCTGTGCACGCTTCAAGCAGTTGCGCGGCCGCTCGGACAGGTCGAGCTCCTCGATGGGCAGGTCCAGGTCAGGCGACCCGGTCCCGGTACCAGAGACCTCCCCTAGGACGAGGCCCTGGGGCGCCTCGCTCATTTCGGCGACCAAACCGAAAAGCGAGCGCAGCGTGCCCCCGGCCGAAGCCAGCGCGTCCTTGGGCGTTATCGAGCCGTCGGTCGTTATGTCCACGACGAGGCGGTCGTAGTTGGTCGACTGCTCGACGCGTGCGGGTTCCACGGAGAAAGAGACGAGCCGGATCGGCGAGAAGATCGAGTCAACCGGGATCACCCCGATCGTCGATGAGCGCTTGTTGCGTTCGGCCGTCACGTACCCTCGGCCCCGCTCCACCGTGATGTCGCACGCGAGCCGGCCCTTGGCATTGAGCGTGGCCAGGACCAGCTCCGGGTTGAGGACCTCCACGTCCGCGGTGGTGTGGATGTCGCCGGCGGTGACGACCCCTGGGCCACGGGAGTCCAGGCGTAGGGTTACCGGCTCTTCACTTTCCACCCGGAGGACGAGGTCCTTCATGTTCAACATGAGGTCGGTGACGTCCTCCTTCACCCCAGGCAAAGTGGTGAACTCGTGGAGCGCGTCGTCGAAGCGGACCTGCGTCACGGCCGCGCCCGGTATCGACGACAGCAGCGTGCGCCGAAGCGACACGCCAAGGGTGTGGCCGAAGCCAGGCTCCAGCGGGCCGATGGCGAAACGCTGGCGGTTGTTCTCCTCGTCTCCCAAGGCCTCGACTGTCGGGCGTTGGATGATCAACATAGGTTGGGTCGCCTCCTAGGGCAGCATTTACTTCGAGAAGAGCTCGACAATGAGCGACTCGCGGACCGGGATGTCGATCTGGTCCCGCAGGGGCACGTCGCGGACCGTCACCTCGAAGCCCTCTTGGCCCGCGTCGAGCCACTGGGGTATCGACCGGCCCAGGGTGTCGAGGTTGTGGCGGACCACGATCATCGTGCGCGACCGCTCCTTCAGCGACACGACGTCGCCGCGGCGCGCACGGTAGGACGGGATCGTGACCTGCCTGCCGTTCACGAGCACGTGGCCGTGGCGGACGAGCTGGCGGGCCTGGGACCTGCTCGCTCCCCAGTTGGCCCGGAACACGAGGTTGTCGAGGCGCAGCTCGAGCATCCGCAGCAGGTTCTCACCAGTTATACCCCGCTGGCGGTTGGCCTCTTCGTAGTAATTGCGGAACTGCTTTTCGAGCACCCCGTAAATGCGCTTTGCCTTCTGCTTCTCGCGCAGCTGTGAGAGGTACTCAGAACCCTGCCTGGCACGGTCGCGCCCATGGGCTCCCGGCGGGTAAGGACGGCGCTCGATCGGGCACTTGGTGGTGTCGCACTTGGGCCCTTTCAGGAACAGCTTCATCTTTTCCCGCCTGCACAACCTGCAAACGGGGCCTGTGTAGCGCGCCATCGCCTATACCCTCCGCCGCTTCTTCGGGCGGCAGCCGTTATGGGGGACCGGCGTCACGTCCTTTATGCCGGAAACTTCGATCCCTGTGTTCATGATCGTGCGCACGGCTGTCTCCCGGCCCGAACCCGGGCCCTTCACGAGCACGTCAACCTTGCGAACGCCGTGCTCCATGGCTCGCCGGGCACAGGCCTCGGCAGCGAGTTGGGCGGCGAAGGGCGTCGACTTACGCGAGCCCTTGAAACCGACGTTGCCGGCGGACGCCCAGGCGAGCACGTTGCCCTCCTGGTCGCTGATCGACACGATCGTATTATTGAAAGAGCTCTTTATGTGCGCCACCCCGTAGGCAACGTTTTTTCGCTCGCGCCGGCGTGGGCGCCGGCCACCTGGTTTGGGCTTGGGCATCTAGCTAGTAACCCCTCGGCTTCCTCAGTGCTTCCTCAGCTTCTTCTTGCCCGCCACGGTCTTCTTCGGTCCCTTGCGGGTCCTAGCGTTGGTGTGGGTGCGCTGGCCTCTGACCGGCAAGCCGCGGCGGTGGCGGAGCCCCTGGTATGAACCGATCTCCATCTTCCGCTTGATGTCCTGGGAGACATCACGGCGGAGGTCGCCCTCGACCTTCAGGTTGGCGTCTATCCAACTCCGAAGCTTTGCGACCTCTTCCTCCGTCAGGTCGCGGACCCGGGTATCGCGGTTGACGCCCGTGGAGCTACAGACCTTGTTGGAGGTCGTCCGGCCAATGCCGTAGATGTAGGTGAGCGAGATCTCAAGACGCTTCTCGCGCGGGATATCGACGCCGGCTATACGGGCCATTACCGCTACCTCCTAACCCTGGCGCTGCTTGTGGCGCGGGTTGGTGCAGATCACGAGCACGCGGCCGTGCCTGCGTATGACCTTGCAGTTCTCGCAGATCGGTTTGACGCTAGGGCGCACTTTCACAGGATCTTCACCTCGGCTCACGCGGCCTCTCTCGGGTCCCACCGATAAGGTCGCAGGGCTCTGCCGGCGAGACGGGCACGCACGGCCATATAAGCGCGCACACACCTGCCCCGTCAGGGACGGACCGCCATGTTAGCGCATCCGGGCACCGGTCCGGGCGGGCCGAGGGTGCGCCTTGGCCATCCGAGATTGTCGGCAGAGCCTAGATTGGCAGCCGTGACCTCGAGCGTCAAGCTAGCTGGGCTGGCCGAGCTGGCGGAACGGACCGAAGAGGGCCACGCAGGGGGGCTCTGTCCGGCCCCAGCCGATCTCTTTGAGCTCACTCGCCCCGAGGCGTCCTTGCGCCGGCTCCTCCACGGCCTCCCAGGGGTGGACCAGGTAGGGGCCGAGGGCCGAGCGGCCAGCTTGGCCACGCGCTCCATCAAGGCGGCTTCCAAGCTGTGGGCGATCGACACGGCCATCTCGATGCTGGACCTGACGACCCTGGAGGGTGCCGACACGCCGGCCAAGGTGACGTCGCTTTGCGGCAAGGCACGCCGGCCAGACCCGAGCGACCCCTCCGTACCCGCCGTCGCGGCGGTGTGCATCTACCCCGACCTCGTGCCCGCGGCCAAGGTCGCCCTCGCCGGCAGCCCGGTAAAGACGGCTGCCGTAGCGACCGCCTTCCCATCTGGCCGGGCCTCGCTGGCCGTGAAGCTCGCCGACGTGGCTGACGCAGTCTCGGCGGGAGCAGAAGAGGTGGACATGGTGATCGACCGGGGAGCGTTCCTGTCGGGGCACTACGCCAAGGTGCTCGACGAGGTCCAAGCCGTAAGGGAGGCGAGCCGCCAAGCGTGCCTGAAAGTGATCCTGGAGACCGGCGAGCTGTCCACTTACGACAACGTGCGCCGGGCCAGCTGGCTCGCAATGATCGGAGGCGCGGACTTCATCAAGACCTCGACAGGCAAGGTGAGCCCCGCTTCCACGCTGCCGGTCGCGCTGGTGATGCTGGAAGCGGCACGCGACTTCACGGAGGCGACCGGGCGGGCGGTAGGCGTGAAGGTCGCCGGCGGGATCCGTACGACGAAGGACGCGATCAAGTACCTCGTGGTCGTAAACGAAGTTGCCGGCGAGGAATGGCTCGATCCGTCACGGTTCCGCATCGGCGCCTCCGGGCTCCTGAACGACTTGTTGATGCAGCGTTCCAAGCAGCGCACGGGCGTCTATGCAGGCTCAGAGGACTGGAGCATCGAGTAAGCACATGGCCTTCTCCCGCTTTGCCTATGCGCCGGCGCCCGAGTCGCGCTCTGCCGTCAACATCCGTCCGTCCTACGGCCTCTTCATAGCCGGAGAGTGGGCCTCCCCGCTCGACGGTGGGCACTTCAAGACAGAGAGCCCTTCCTCCCAGGAGGTCTTGGCGGAGGTGAGCTCTGCTGGGCCCGAGGACGTCGACCGGGCAGTCCGTGCCGCCCGCCGGGCTTACGAGGAGACATGGGCGCCGATGCCGGGCAAAGAGCGTGCGAAGTACATCTTCCGCGTGGCGCGCCTCATCCAGGAACGGAGCCGCGAGCTCGCTGTCTTGGAAAGCCTCGACAACGGCAAGCCCATCAAGGAGTCCCGCGACGTAGACGTGCCTCTCGCGGCCGCACATTTCTTCTACCACGCCGGCTGGGCGGACAAGCTCGCTTACGCGGGATTGGGCCCCGACCCGAGGCCCATCGGGGTGGTTGGCCAGGTCATCCCCTGGAACTTCCCCCTGCTTATGGCTGCGTGGAAGCTGGCGCCAGCGCTCGCAACCGGCAACACCTGCGTGCTGAAGCCTGCCGAGACGACCCCGCTCAGCGCCCTGGTGCTGGCGGAGATATTCGAGCAAGCCGACCTCCCGCCCGGTGTCGTCAACATCGTCACAGGTGACGGGGGGACGGGCGCCACCCTCGTTGCCCACCCCGGCATCGACAAGGTCGCCTTTACGGGCTCGACCGAGGTCGGCAAGCACATCCTGGGGGCACTGGCCGGCACGGGCAAGCGCATCACGCTCGAACTGGGCGGCAAGGCGGCCAACATCGTGTTCGACGACGCCCCCCTCTCCCAGGCCGTCGAGGGCATCGTCAACGGGATCTTCTTCAACCAAGGCCACGTCTGCTGCGCAGGGTCACGGCTCCTCGTACAAGAACCGGTCGCCGAAGGTGTCGTTGAGGCCCTGAAGCGCCGGCTGGCGACGCTCCGACTCGGCGACCCCCTCGACAAGAACACCGACATCGGAGCGATCAACTCCCCTCAGCAGCTAGAAAAGATCCGCGAGCTGGCCGCTGCGGGCGAGGCTGAAGGAGCTGAGCGCTGGTCACCCGCCTGCCAGATACCCGAGCGCGGCTATTGGTTCCCGCCGACTGTGTTCACGGGCGTGGCACCTGGGCAGCGGATCGCACGGGAGGAGATTTTCGGCCCCGTCCTGTCGGTCCTCACCTTCCGGACGCCCGAAGAGGCCATCGAAAAGGCAAACAACACCACCTACGGCTTGTCCGCTGGCGTCTGGACCGACAAGGGGAGCCGGGCCCTCCAGGTGGCATCGAGGTTGAAGGCCGGCGTCGTCTGGGCCAACACCTTCAACCGCTTCGACCCTGCGAGCCCTTTCGGCGGTTACCGGGAGTCGGGCTTCGGCCGGGAAGGCGGTCGCCAAGGCCTCTCGCAATACCTGAAGGGCGCCCTCGATGGCTGAGGGCCGCCTCGGCGTCCGCAAGACCTACAAGCTCTATATAGGAGGTGCGTTCCCCCGCTCGGAATCAGGGCGCTCCTACGAGGTGAAGGGTGCCGGAGGCGAGTTCTTGGCCAACGTCGCGCTTGGCTCAAGGAAAGACCTGCGCGACGCGGTAGTGGCTGCGCGAAAAGCCCAGCCGGCGTGGGCGAAGGCCACGGCGTACCTGCGCGGGCAAGTCCTCTACAGGGCTGCAGAAATGATGGAGGGGAGGCGAGGCCAGCTCGCTCTGGCCGTCGCTGCTGCCGAGGGAGTGGGCTCAGGTGACGCCGCGTCCGGCGTGGACACCGCCGTGGACCGCATGGTCTGGTACGCCGGCTGGTCCGACAAGCTGGCCCAGGTGGCTGGCGGGACAAACCCCGTCGCCGGGCCGTATTTCAACTTCTCCATCCCTGAGCCAACTGGGGTCGTCGGGATCCTTGCCCCAGAGAGCTCCTCGCTGGTCGGCCTCGTGAGCGTCCTGGCCCCCGTGATCGTGAGCGGCAACGCAGCTGTTGTGGTCGCAAGCGAGGCCCGCCCGACCCCGGCGGTCGAGCTGGCAGAAGTGCTCGCGACGTCCGACCTGCCCGGGGGCGTTGTCAACATCCTGACCGGGCGCACGGCCGAACTGGCCCCCGTGCTCGCCGCGCACCGCGACGTCGAAGCTTTGGACCTGGCGGGCGCCCCCGAAGCCCTGGAGGTCGACCTCGAGGTGGCCGCTGCCGGCAACGTCAAGCGGGTACTTCGCCGGCGCAAGCCGGAGCCGGACTGGGCCGCGCAACCTGGGCCCGAACGGATGCTTCACTTCCTAGAGACCAAGACCGTGTGGCACCCGATGGGCCTCTGAAGCCAACGACAGGGCCTGGCTACTATCGGGCGGGTCGGGCCAAAGAGCCCTGGGAGAGCCAGGGCGGAGAGAGGAGGAGCAGGTTGGGCGTAAACGTCGTGGACCATCCGCTCGCGAAGTCCCTGCTGGCATCGCTCCGCGATCGCAGCACACCCCCGCCGCTCTTTCGCCTCCTCGCCAAGCGGCTCGCCCTCCTTCTTTGCATGGAAGCGACCCGGCGTGTCCCCCTCGTCCAGATCGAGGTCGAGACCCCCCTCGCAAAGACGACGGGGGCCCGCATCGCGCAACCTCTTGTGGCTGTCCCGGTCCTCCGGGCAGGGCTGAGCATGCTCGAAGCCGTCACCGAGCTGTTCCCCGATGTCACGGTGGGCTACGTGGGGTTAGAACGTGACCACGCCACCTTCGAGCCCTCGATGTACTACTCCAAGCTCCCCGCCTTGGAGGGGCGGGCTGCCCTCCTCCTCGACCCCATGCTCGCAACGGGCGGCTCGGCGGCGGCTGCCTGCAGCGCCCTCGAAAAAGCGGGCGCCGAGAGCGTGACGCTGCTCTCTGTCGTGTCGGCACCCGAGGGCATCGCCAAGCTCCAACGCCTGCACCCGAGTGTCAACATTTTCACGGTCTCCGTCGACGAAGGACTCGACGAACATGCCTACATAATCCCCGGGCTCGGGGACTTCGGGGACAGGCTTTTCGGCACCCCATAACGCAACGGGGCGCCCGCTGGCCCTCGGCTCGCTCTTAGCCCTCGGCGACCGCCGAAAAGGCGACGGCGATCTCTGCCGCGAGCCGGACGTTGCCCCGGACGGCGGCGAGGTTGGCCTCGAGGGAAGCACCCCCGGTCGCCCGGACGAGCGACGAGAGCAAGTGAGGCGTCAGGCGCTGTCCGCTCACGCCTTCGCTCTCCGCGCTGGCCAGGGCGCCCGCCATGGCCCGGTCATGGGTCTCGGGGTCGAGCTGCTCGCCTTCTGGGACGGGGTTCGCCACGAGGAGCGCCGATGTGATGCCGAGCTCATCCTGGCGGCGCATGACTGCCGCGACCTCCGCCGGCGTGCTGACCGTCCAATCGACGCGCTGGCCCGAACTGTGCAGGTAGAAACCGGGGAATTGCTCCGTCTGGTAGCCGACGACGCTTACCGAGAGGCTCTCCAGGCGCTCGAGGGTTGCCGGCACGTCCAGTATCGACTTCACGCCAGCCGACACGACGGCAACTCGGGTCGTGCTCAGGACTTGGAGGTCGGCTGACTCATCCAAGGTCTCCGAGTAACCCCTGTGCACTCCCCCGATCCCGCCCGTGCCCATCACCCGGATGCCAGCCGCAGCGGCGAGCCAGACGGTCGCCGACACCGTCGTCGCTCCGCTCGCCCCGAGCGCCAGGGCAACGGGGAGATCGCGCCGCCCGAGCTTACGGAGGGAAGGGTCTTGCGCCACCCTGGCCACTTCCGCCGCGTCGAGCCCAACGCATGCCCTACCGTCCAGTACGGCAATCGTGGCCGGGCAAGCGCCCTGCTCGCGCACCATCTCCTCGAGCTCGTTGGCCACCTCCAGGTTCCGCGGCCTCGGCAAGCCCTGAGCGATGATCGTGGACTCCAAGGCAACGACCGGCCGGCGCTGCCTGAGCGCCTGGTCGACCTCTTCGGACAGGCGGAGCGTTCCAGTCACGAAAGCGCCCCCTGGTAGCTGGTGACAAGGGCTACGACGGCGCTGCGCAGCTCGCCCAGCTGCCGGCGCGCCCACCGCCGGGCTTCGACCAGGCCACCCTGGTCACACGGTCCGGTGGTCGCTTCGAAATAGACCTTCAACTTGGGCTCGGTGCCGCTCGGGCGCAAAACCACCCGTCCCCCGTTGGCGAGCTCCAGCACGAGCACGTCCGAGGGCGGCAGCTCAGCCTCGCCGTTGGCCAGGTCGCGCACCGAAGCCACGGCGCAACTCCCGAGCCGTTCGGGGGGCGAGGAACGCCATCGCGCCATCAACCCACGAATGACCCCACCTGCGGCCGATCCTTCCAGCCGCCAGGACCACTGGGCGCTCGAGTGAACGCCGAGATCTGCTTCCAAACCGTCGAGCCGTTCCAAGAGCGAACGCCCCTCCTCCTTCGCCAAGGCCGCCATTTCGGCGACAACGAGCGCAGCCGACATGCCGTCCTTGTCGGCCACCGCCTCGCTGGCGGCGTAACCGAGGGCCTCTTCGTAGGCGAAAATCAGGCGGTGCCCCGGCCGGAGCCGCGCCGCCCGGGCAAGCCACTTGAAACCGGTCAGCGTCTCCACGTACTCCACGCCGGCCTGGTGCGCCATGTCGGAGAGCATCGTAGAGGAAACCACCGTCGCCGCTACCAGCCGGTCGCTGCCGGAGCTCCTCGCCAGCAGGTGAGCGGCGATAAGAACCCCGAGCTCGTCGCCCGTGAGCACTCGGAAGCCGCCTCTCGCGACGGGCAGGGCCACGGCCAAGCGGTCAGCGTCGGGGTCGTTCACGAGGACCACGTCTGCCTTGGCGCTCTCGGCCCGGGCCAGCGCGAGGTCCATGACGCCAGGTTCTTCGGGATTGGGGAAAGGGGTCGTCGGGAAGTCCGGGTCGGGCCTCGCCTGAGCACCCACGGGTTGTGGCGGCTCGAAACCGGCCTCCTCCATCAACCCAGGCAGGACGGCCCCCCCGACGCCGTGCAGCGGGCTGTACACGCTCCTCAGCCGGCGTGGCCCAGAAGGCTCCAGCAGGGCGATGACGCTACGACGGTAGGCCGCGAGCACCTCGGCCTCGTCGACAGCGACCACACGGTCCCCGCTCTGGCCGGAGAGGGCATCGACGGGGGGCAAGATGGCCTTTTCCGCCGCCGCCGCTACCCGAGCGTCGTGGGGCGGGAAAATCTGGGCCCCGTCGGCCAGGTACACCTTGTAGCCGTTATCGGGCGCAGGGTTGTGGCTAGCCGTCACCATAACCCCGGCTGCGGCGGCGAAGTGGCGGACCGCGAAAGCGAGGACCGGTGTCGGCAGAGCGCTCTCGAAATGGAGCGCCCGGAGGCCAGCGGCGGCGAGCACGCGTGCCGCGTCCTCGGCAAACTGCTGTGACCCGTGCCGGGCGTCGTGGCCCACGACTACCGGACCGGGGTGGCCGGCCAGCCCCTCCCCAGCCCTGGCCCACGCCACCGGCAACGACCCGGCGCCGCTCCCAAACGACCCGGCGCCACTACTGCCGGCGCCAATACTGCCGGCGCCAATACTGCCGGCGCCACTACTAGTGGTAGGGGTAGGTCCTCCCAAGTAGCTCGCCAGCCCGGCCGTCGCGCGCCGGACCACCGCCTGGTTGAAGCGCCCGGGGCCAGCCCCGAGCGGGCCTCGCATGCCGGCAGTCCCAAAGTTGAGCGGGTGATCGAAACGCTCGCGAAGCGACGCCTCGTCACCTCGCCCGAGGAGCTCCAAGAGCTCGGCCCTCGTGCCAGGGTCGGGGTCGTGGGCGAGCCACGCGTCAACCCGTGTGACAAGCTCTGCAGGCAAGCTCCCGGCTGGGGCCGAGCCTGGCCCGGCAGCGGGCACCCTCATAGCAACGGCAGTAGTGCCGAGAGCAAGTGACCGAGCCGGGGGGCGCCAGCAGCACCGGTGGCGAGCACCTCGGCGTGGTCGACGGGTGCCGCCGAGACGCCGGAGCCAGTCATCCCGGCACCGGTCATCCCGGCACCGGTCATCCCGGCACCGGCCATCCCGGCACCGGTCATCCCAGCGGCAAGGTTGGTGACGAGCGACAGGCCGAGCACTTGCGCACCGAGATGGCGCGCTGCGATCGCCTCCAAAACAGTGGACATGCCGACGAGATCTGCCCCACCAGCGCGCAACATCGCGATCTCTGCCGGCGTTTCGTAGTGCGGCCCAGGGAGGGCCGCGTAAACGCCTTCGGGAAGGTCCGGGTCTACCGTCCTTGCCAGCGCGCGGAGGCGCGCCGAGTAAAGGTCGGTGAGATCGACGAAGCGCGAGCCATAGGGGGCCGGCGGCGCGGCCCCCGAAAGTGGGGACGCTCCCGTCAAGTTGATGTGGTCCCGGAGCAGGGCGACTTGCCCGATGCGCAAGTCGGCGCGCAGGCTCCCGGCGGCGTTTGTGAGCACTACAGTGCGGGCACCCGCGATCACGGCCGTCCTAACTGGGTGCACGACTTCCGCGGCGCTTCGCCCTTCGTAGAGGTGCGACCGGCCGAGCAGCACGAGCACCTCGCGGCCGCCCGCCTTCACAAGGCGCACCCTGCCCTCGTGGCCGCCGACCCCTGGCGCGACGAACCCAGGCAGGATGCCGACCGAGATCTCTACCTCTTGCGTGGCGAGCTCGTCTGCCGCCAGGCCCCACCCAGAGCCGAGGACTATTGCTATCTGAGGATCAGCCCGAAGGGCCCGCAGCAGGTACTTGGCGGCCTTCTCGGCGACTGCAAAGGGTGCGTCAACGAGGTTGGCGACCATGTCCGAGAGGCTAACCGCAAGCCTAGGCGTAGCTCGCGAAGGCCGGGAGGACCTCCGTGGCGTAGGCGCGGAGCGTGCCCTCTTGGTTATCGTGCATCAGGTAGATAGCGAACTGGTCGACCCCGAGGGCCTCTAGCTCGCGGAGGCGCCGAAGGTGGGCCTCGGGCGGACCGAGGACGCAAAAGCGGTCGACGACCTCATCTGGCACGAAAGCTGTCGTCGGGTTGCCGGGCTTGCCGTGGTGGCGGTAGTCGTAACCCTTGCGGCCGGCAATGTAGGAGGTGAGCGCCTCGGGAACGGCCCCGGAGGAGGCGCCATAACGCTCCACGATCTCCGCGACGTGGTTGCCGACCATCCCCCCGAACCAGCGCAGCTGCTCTCGCTGGGATGCCAGGTCGTCGCCCACGTACGCCGGCGCCGCTACACAAACCCTGAACGCGGCCGGGTCACGGCCAGCCCTTTCGGCCGCCCTGCGAGCGACACCGGCCGCCCACTCGACGATATAGGGGTCACCCACCTGCAATATGAGACCGTCGGCACGCTGGCCCGCCACCTCCAGGGCACGGGGGCCATACGCGGCCATCATGACGTCCAAGTGCCCATCTTGAACCCAGGCCAAGTGGACCTCCGAATCACCGATAAGGGCCGTCCGGCCTTCGGCGAGGTCCTTTATGGCCCGGACTGCCTCGCCCAACGTCGCAAGGCTGGCCGGTTTCCCGCCCGGGACGCGCACGGCGGAGTCACCTCTGCCGATCCCGCAAACCGTGCGGTTGCCGTACATCTCGTTGAGCGTGGCGAACGTGGACGCCGTCACCTCCCAGGAGCGCGTGAGCGGGTTGGTCACCATCGGGCCGACCACGACCGAGCGCGTGCTCGCGAGGATTTGCGAATGGATCACATAAGGCTCTTGCCATAGCACGGGCGAATCGAAGGTCCACACGTGACTGAACCCGAGCGAGTCCGCCTGCTGGGCGAGGCCGACGACGTGCCTGGCGGGTGGGTCAGTTTGGAGGACAACGCCGAAGTTCACTGGAGATAGCCGTTCTTGCCCCGCGAGAGGTAGCGCCCGTGGCCCTTCTCCCCCCTAAAGTGCCCGTCTTCCACGATGACCCGTCCCCGGCTGAGCACCGTGGCGACCCTCCCGGTGAGGGCCATGCCTTCGTAGGCCGAGTAATCGACGTTCATGTGGTGCGTCATCACCGATATGGTCTGGCGGGCCGTCGGGTCATAGACGACGACGTCGGCGTCAGAACCCGGTGCCAGCACTCCCTTTTTGGGGTAGAGGCCAAACATCCGGGCCGGCGTGGTCGAGTTGACCTCGACCCAGCGCGGGAGGGACAGTTGGCCGGCCAGCACCCCTTGGTAGGTAAGGTCCAACCTGTGCTCGACGCCTGGCACGCCATTGGGGATCTTCGAAAAATCTTCCCTCCCCAGCTCCTTTTGCTCCTTGAAGCAAAATGGGCAGTGGTCGGTAGAGACCACTGAAAGGTCGTCATTTCGCAAACCTCGCCACAATCTTGCCTGATGTTCTTTCGCCCGGAGCGGGGGCGAGCACACGTACTTGGCGCCCTCGAAGCCAGGACGGGCAAGGTCGTCCGAAGTCAGGAACAAGTACTGGGGGCAGGTTTCGGCAAACGCATTGTGGCCGGCGGCCCTTGCTTCCCCGACCGCTTCCAAGGCCCCAGTCGTGGACAGGTGCACGATGTAAACCGGTGCACCGGCAACTTCTGCGAGGGCGATGGCGCGCGCCGTTGCTTCTGCCTCGAGCCTGTCGGGGCGCGTCAAACCGTGAAAACGCGGAGTCGTCTCACCTCGTGCCAGTGCTTGAGCGACGAGGAGGTCGATAGCGATCCCGTTTTCAGCGTGCATCATGATCGTCGCCCCGGAGTTGCGCGCCTCTTGCATCGCCCTCAATATTTCGCCATCGGTCGAGTAAAAGACCCCCGGGTAAGCCATAAAAAGCTTGAAGCTCGAAACCCCCTCGTCGACCAGGGCGCCCATCTCCTTCATGGACTGGTCGTTCACGTCCGAGACGATCATGTGGAACCCGTAGTCGACAGCGCAATTCCCCTCGGCCCTCTTGTGCCACGCGTCAAGGCCCTCACGCAGCGCCTGGCCCTTTTTCTGCACGGCAAAATCGACGATCGTGGTAGTCCCGCCCCAAGCGGCGGCTTGCGTCCCGGTCTCGAAGGAGTCGGAGGCATGGGTCCCCCCGAAGGGCAGCTCCATATGGGTATGCACGTCGACGGCACCCGGCACGACGAACTTGCCGCTTGCGTCTATTTGGCGCGCTCCTTCTGAAAACCTCCTGGCCGCCTCGGAGCCCGGCTGGGCGAGCGCCAGCACGCGTTCGTCTTCCACCAGCACGTCGGCAGCTTGAGTACCGGTCGCGCTCACGACGGTACCGCCAGAGATCAAGATCCGCACCGTCGGGGTCCTTTCAAAGGTCGGGGTCCTTTCAAAGCTCGACTAACCGACGATGCTAGCCGCAGCCCTAAGCAATGCGCCCGAGGACTAGGGGCGCTGGGCCCGCTCGGACCTCATCGGAGATCTCGATCGCGCCCTCAAGGGCTTCACGCGCGTGGTCCATCCGCTCCGCTTCGTCCGTGTGCAGTTCCAAGATCGCCTCGCCCTTTTCGACCGGTTCCCCAGGCTTCACGAGGCAACGGACGCCGGCGGTCGAGCTCACGGTGTCTTGCTTGCGGGCCCGTCCCGCCCCGAGCCGCCACGCCGCCACCCCGACACCTCGCGCGTCGAGGCGCGCGAGGTGGCCAGACCGATCCGCTTCCCAAGGCTCCACCACCCTCGCGACAGGCAGCGGGGCATCGGGGTCCCCACCCTGCGCTTGGACCATTGCCCTCCAAGCGCCAAGCGCGGAACCGTCCTGGAGAGCACTCTCGGGGTCGCCGTCCAGTCCGGCGAGCTCGAGCATTTCCCGCGCCAGTGCCAAGGTCACCTCGACAAGGTCCGCGGGCCCGCGGCCGTTCAGGACCTCGACAGCCTCCTCGACCTCGAGCGCGTTGCCCACCGCCCTACCTAGGGGCACGTCCATCGAAGTGAGGAGGGCAGCAACCTTCATCCCTGCGGACTGTCCAAGTCCGACCATGGCGCGCGCCAGCTGGGTTGCCCTCTCCCGGTCGGCCATGAACGCCCCCGAACCCACCTTCACATCGAGCACCAGGGCCGAGGTCCCTTCGGCGATCTTCTTCGACATGATCGAAGAAGCGATGAGCGGTATGGACTCTACGGTTGCCGTCACGTCGCGCAGCGCGTAGAGCTTGCGGTCGGCCGGTGCCAGAGACTCGGCCGCTGCGCAAATGACACAACCCACCGCCTCGAGCTGAGCCGCGATCTCCTGTGGGGTGAGGTGGGAACGCCACCCCGGGATCGACTCCATCTTGTCGAGGGTCCCTCCCGTGTGGCCAAGCCCGCGGCCAGACATCTGGGGGACGACGGCACCGAGCGAGGCCACGAGCGGGGCGAGCACGAGCGAGACCTTGTCCCCCACTCCACCGGTGGAGTGCTTGTCGACCGTGGGCCTGGACAGCCCTGACAGATCGAGGACCTCCCCCGACGCGACCATTGCCCGGGTCATCACCGCAAGCTCACCCGGCGACATCCCCTGGAAGTAGACGGCCATGAGCCATGAGGCCACCTGTTCGTCTGGGATCTCGCCGGCGACATAGCCGTCCACCAACCACTCGATCTGACGCGCCGTGAGCTCGCGCCCATCCCTCTTGGCGCGGATTAGGTCGACCGCATCGAAACGGCCCTGCTCGTTTGCCACTACAGCCACTCCTGCTCGCTGGCCACTACAGCCACTCCTGCTCGCTGGCCGGTACGCCCGGCCCGGGCCGCCATCGCGAGTGCCTCCAAGGCGCCCGTCATCGCGAGCGCTTCCGTCCGGCCGAGCGCGCCGTACCAGTTGAGGCAGTTTGCCGGCGGGCGACCGCCTTCTGCGCCCCTGCCCTCGCCAGCTCCGAACTGTCGAAGGCGCCAGGGAGCAAGTCACCGAGACGTTGGGCTGCCTTGCCCTCGCCAGCGTCGAGGAGCATCTCCGGGCCGGCGTGCTCCATGAGCACCTGCCGGCAGCGCCCGCAGGGAGTCAGTGGCCTACCGTCACCGGAGAGGACGCTGAGCGCGACGAGGTGGCGATGGCCCCCAGCCACGAGCGTCGAGACCAAGCCGCACTCGGCACAGAGGGTGAGGCCAAAAGAAGCGTTCTCCACATTGCAGCCAATTACGACCTGGCCGTCCCCGCACAGCCCGGCGGCACCGACGCGGAGCCCCGAGTACGGGGCGTAGGCTCGGCTTGCCACTTGGCCGGCGGCTCGGCGGAGGGCGAGCCAATCAACCGCGACATCGGCGCCATCTGGGCCCGAGTGCGCCTCCGCCCGGCCAATCTCTTCGCTCCTTCGCACCTACGAGAGAATACTCCGCGCCGGCAGGTCACTCCCGGCTGTAGGGAACCCCGTCGGCGCCAGGCGCTCGCACGCGGCCCACCAGGCCGGAGACCACGGCAATAGTTATCACGTAAGGCGCCATCGACAAGAACGGTGAGGGGATACCGACGTTCAGCACCGCGAGGAAACTCTGCATCGAGATCGAAAAGCCGAACAGGAGCGCCGCCCCAAGGGCCCCGAAGGGCCGCCAGCGCCCGAAGATCATCGCAGCGAGTGCTACGTAGCCGAGGCCGGCTGTCATATTGGCCGAGAACTCCCCGATCGAGCCGATCGTGAAGGAGGCACCCCCTATCCCGGCGATCACCCCACCCAGGATCACGTTTCTGTAGCGAACGGAGAGGACGTGGATGCCAACCGTCTCAGCAGCACGCGGGTGCTCGCCGACAGCGCGTGTCCGCAGGCCCCAACGGGTTTGGAAAAGCGCGACATGGACGACGACCAGCAACACCGCCGCCCCATAGACGAAGACGTTTTGAAAAAAAAGGACGGGCCCGAGGATGGGGATCTTGTCGAGCAAGGGGATCCCCACAGGGGAAAAAGTGGACGGGCTGTTGAGCGATGCCTGGTACGGCGTAAGGACCTGCTGGGTGAGGAAGTTGGTGAGGCCGGTGCAAAAAGCAACTATCACGACTCCGACGATGATCTGGTCCGCGCCGTAGCGCAGGGCCAGGAAGGCGAGCAGCGCGCCGAAGAGCGCGCCGGCCACCCCTCCCGCGACCACACCCACCCAGAGCACCCCGGTAGCACTACCGAGCATCGCCCCCAAAAACGCGCCCGCCAGGAACTGCCCCTCGATCGCTATATTGACCACGCCCGAACGCTCGCACATGACACCCGACAGAGCGCCGTAGACGAGGGGGGTCGCCGAAACAAGGGTTTCGGCGAGCATCGCCACGAAATTGAGCGAGTTTCCCCGCGCGGCCCAGGCGAGGAGCGCCCATATGAACACGACCACGCCGAGCCCGAATACCAAATAGCTCCCTCGCTGGCGAGTACGGACGAGCAGCGCCACGCCAAGGCCGGCGCAGACCACCGCCAGGGAAACCGAGACCCACCGGACGGGCATCACGAGGGCAGAGACGCCAACAGCCGGCGGGGCGCTTAGTAAGAACGTGGCCTTGGCATGGGGAGGCGAACCGAGCCCAAAGGCAAAAGCCATGACGACTGCGAGCGCCAAGAGGAACGCGCCCATACCCCGGACCCGTGACAAAGACACGAGCCGCTCGTCAGGCGCAGGGACGAAACTTGAAGGCGCCGGCGCAAGTTCTACGACGCTCACGACCCCCACCCCTTGGTGAAGAGGAGGATCTTGCCCGCGCCGGCTTCACGGAGGCGGAAGATCTCCCGCACGAGCGCGGGCGTAGCGACCAAGAACACGATCACCGCCTGTATGACCTGGGTGAGGTCGAGGGGGATGTTGGTCGTGGCCTGCAGGTAACGCCCTCCGGTAGAAAGAGCGGCGAATAGGAGGGAGCCGAAGACCACACCGATGGGCTTGTTGCGCCCGAGCAGGGCGACCGTGATCGCGTTGAAGCCGTTGTTACCGCCATACCCGCTCGATAGGAAAAAGTCTGTGCCCGAAAGGGTGGACATACCTGCAAGCCCGACGAGGGCGCCCGAGATCGTGAGCACGAGCACCGACGCCAAGCGGGCGTCCATGCCAGCAGTCCGGCCCGCCGAGGGGTTGGAGCCGATGACCTTGAACTCGAAGCCGAGCGTGCTCCTTTTCATGAACCACGAAGCCGCAGCCGCAACTCCGAGAGCTATCAGGAAGCCCGCGTTCACCCTCAGGCCTCCCCCGAAGAGGTGCGGCAGCCTCGCGCTCGCGGGTACCGTCCTCGAAATGGCGTTGCTTTGGCCCGGTTGCTGGAGAGGTGGCGTGACGAGCAGGTAGTCGAGGAGGTTCAAGAAGACGTAGTTGAGCATGATCGTGACGATCACCTCGTGCGCGCCCGTGCGCGCCTTCAATATGCCGGGGATGAAGCCCGCCACGGCACCACCGGCCGCCCCGGCCAGCACGACCAATATGAGGTGCGGGACGATAGGCAGGTGTACCCCGAAGCCGACATAAGTCGCGGCGAGGGCGCCCGCGATCAGCTGGCCTTGGCCCCCGATATTGAACACCCCCGTTGAGAAACCGATCGCCACCCCGGTGCCGGCGAAGATGAGTGGGGTTGCAGAGACCATGGTCTCGGAGATCGGCGTGAAGGCGGTGTTCCAGCCGTTCCCAGTGGATATGGCGTGGCCGACGGCCGAAGGGCTGAAGATCGACCCCGTGAAAAGCGCGCCAAAGGCGTTGCCGAGGGTGGAGAATATGACAGAAAGCGAGTGCCCGGGGGCCGAGGCGATATGGCCCCAGGCCGTCAGCGTCGCCGGCGTCGTCACGACGATCAGGATCGCCCCCACGAAAAGGCCGAACACGATCGCGCAGAACGTTACGACCGCGACGTTGGCCTCCACCATCCAACGCAGCGCCCCGAGCCACCAGGGCCGGGGCTCTTGTGCCGCTCGGTTGGCCTCGCCTGAAAGCGGTTCCTCGGGTGGGGCTGTTGCTGTCGTCACTGCTCCTCGCTACCGGAGCCAGAAGGTGCGCCCGAGCGGGAGGGGACGCCTGACCCAGAGGGGACCGCAACGGCTGCGGGCTGGGCTTCAGCCGCCCCTGCCATCATCAGGCCGATCTGCTCACGAGAGGTCGTTGGAGGCACGACTCCGACGATGCGGCCCCGGTACATGACCGCGACGCTGTCCCCGAGTGCCAGCACCTCATCGAGCTCGGACGACACAACGAGCACCGCGGCGCCTCTGTCACGCTCGGCCACCATGCGCCGGTGGACGTACTCGATCGAGCCGACGTCGAGACCCCTGGTCGGCTGCGAGGCCACGAGGAGCTTGATAGGGCGAGAGAGCTCGCGCGCTACGACGACCTT
The DNA here is from genome assembly GCA_021787035.1 of Actinomycetes bacterium. Lineage (GTDB taxonomy): Bacteria > Actinomycetota > Acidimicrobiia > Acidimicrobiales > Palsa-688 > JAJZYO01. The sequence goes on along the minus strand of JAJYMM010000069.1, from coordinate 12,012 downwards.
TTGTTGGTTGCCACCTGACAGAGAGGAAACGGGGTCCTCCACCGAAGAAGCGCGAATGTCGAACTCCTTCAGCTTGGCCTCGCCTCCGGCGCGCACGCGGGCGAGGTCACGGGCGCCCAATTTTGCATACGGAGGCTGGTCGTAGACGTCAAGGACGAGGTTGTCGGCGACCGACATCGACAAGACCAGCCCGTCCGCTTGGCGGTCCTCGGGCACGTTGGCGACGCCCGCCCGGAGGGCATGTCTCGGCGTGGCGTTCGTGATGTCCTTGCCGGAGAGCCGTACCGACCCCGACTCGACATGGCGCAACCCGGTGACCGCCTCGGCGAGCTCGGTCTGGCCATTGCCTTGGACGCCTGCCAGCGCGACGATCTCACCGGCACGCACCGTGAGCGAAACATGGTCGACGGCAGTGAGCCCGCGCTCATCCCGTACGCACAGGTCGTGCAGTTCGAGCACGGGGTCGCCGGCCTCGGCGGGCGTCTTGGCCACGACCAGCTCGACGTCTCGGCCGACCATCATTGCGGCCAGGTCGGCCTCGCCGCTCTCGGCCGGCGTCGTCCGCCCCACCACTCGGCCTTGGCGCATGACCGTAATGCGGTCCGCGATCGCCAGGACCTCCTTTAGCTTGTGGGTTATGAAGAGCACCGAGCGACCCGAGCTCGCAAGAGAACGGATTATCTTGAAGAGCGCTTCGGTTTCTTGGGGCGTGAGGACCGCCGTCGGCTCGTCGAGTATCAGCATGCGGGCGTCGCGGACGAGTGCCTTTAGGATCTCGACCCGCTGCTGGGCCCCGACCGGCAAGTCTTCGACCAAAGCGTCGGGGTCGACGTCCAAGCCAAACTGCTCGGATAGGTGCCTGATCTCCTTATGGGCTCGCCGCCTGTCGAGGAAACCAAAACGGCGGACGGGCTCGAAGCCGAGCACGATGTTCTCGGCCACGCTGAAGACCGGGACCAACATGAAGTGTTGGTGGACCATCCCGATCCCCTTGCGGAGGGCGTCACCCGGGTCGGCGAAGCGTACCGGCTGCCCATCAACCCTGATCTCCCCCGAGTCGGCACGCACCATGCCGAATAGGACGTTCATCAAGGTGGTCTTGCCCGCGCCATTTTCTCCGAGGAGGCAGTGCACTTCGCCCGCCCCCACGGAGAGGTCTACCCGGTCGTTGGCGACAAGCTGGCCGAACGCTTTTGTGATGCCTACGAGCTCGAGGTTCACACTTGAGCCCTCATGCCGGCCCCGCCCTCCCCGCCGGCCCGAGCGGGAGGGCGCCCGGGCCGCCTAGGGACAAGGGCATCTGGTGGTCAGCTCGCGGGGTACGAGTTGGGGTCGAGCGAGATCTTGCCGGCGATTATCCCAGCCTTGATCGTGTTGAGTTCGGCCTTCACCTTGGCAGGGATCTTGGATGCGAAATCGTGGAACGGCGAAAGGGAGACCCCGTTGTTGGCGAGCGTCCCGATGTAGGTCCCCCCGTGGAACGTCCCCCTGGCAGCCGCTTCCACCGCGTGAGCGACAGAGGGCACGATGCCCTTGGTGACGCTCGTGATGAAAAGCGAGCAGTACTGGGGCGCCGAGATGCAGCCGTCAGTGTCGACCCACTCCATCGTATAGCCGGGGCCCGCCTGCTTCACGGCCGCGGCAGCGCCCAGGCCGACTGCACCAGCCACTGGGAAGATGACATCTGCACCTTGGGCCATCAGGGTTTGTGCGTCGGTCTTGCCTAGGGCCTGGTTCGTGAAATCATTCGTGAAAAGGCCAGTGCCGGCGAAGCTCCCCGAGGCGAAGTTGCGCTTTTTGGCGGGGGTCCAGCCGAGGGCCACGACATGCGCGTGGTTGACCTTGTCGTAGTAGCGCACGCCGGCCACCCATCCGTCCATGTACACCGTCACCGTCGGGATGTCCTGGCCCCCGAAAGTGCCGACCTTGCCGCTCTTGCTCATGGCAGCTGCGAGGTACCCGCCCAAGAAGGCGTCTTGGTTGGTGTCGTAATGGAGGTTGAGGAGGTTCTTGCCAGGTAAGCCCTCGTAGTCGACGATCGTGAACTTTTCGTTGGGGTGCGCCTTGGCCGCAGCAGCGGTGGCGTCTGCCATATCGAAACCGACGGTGACGATGATGCCGCAGTGCTCGCCCAAGAACGTGTTGATGTTGGGTACGTACTCGCTCGTCGAGGTCGACGACAAGAAGGTGTACTTGAGCCCAGGAATGGCCTTGGCTGCCACCTTCAGGCCTTGGTAGGCGGAAGCGTTGAAGGAACGGTCATTGATCCCGCCCGTGTCGGTCACCTCACAGGCCAGGAAGCCCCCCTTGGAGGCATTGGTCACACTCTGTGCCGACGCGAGTCCGGCACCGGTACCGCTTCCTGCCAAGCTCACGGTGGCCGCCAAGGTAGCCACTCCGAGCGCTGACACGGGCTTCTTCCACCCGCGGCGGCGCTGTCCAAGAGCGCCTGAGCCGCCGTCCTCGGTGACCCCCCGTGACGTTCCCCCTCGTTGGATCCTCACTTGCGACACATCCTTCCCTTTGTCCGGTGCCCTGGCCTGGAGACTTTCACCAAGCCACGTTCAGGGTCCTTTAACTTTAGTTGTAGGGCCCTTCAGGGAAGGTTCGGAACCGGCCTGCTTAACCGGGAACCGTCAGGATCTCTGGCCCGTCATCGGTGACGGCGATCGTGTGTTCGAAGTGGGCCGAGAGGCTGCCGTCTGCGGTCACGACCGTCCAGCCATCGTCTAGCAAGGCGGTGCCAGCCGCGCCAATGTTGACCATGGGCTCGACGGCGAAGACCATGCCAGTGCGCAGCTTGGGCCCAGGTGTGCCAGGCCAGTAGTTGGGGACCGCAGGCTCCTCGTGCATCTGGGTGCCAATCCCGTGGCCGACATAGCCGCGCACCACGGAAAAGCCCGCCCCCTCGGCCACTGTCTGCACGGCATAGCCGACATCGTGGAGGCGGTTGCCCGCGACGAGCTGGCCGATCCCCGCGTGCAGGCTCTCCTCCGTAACGCGCAACAATTTCTCCGTGAGCGGGGGGATGTCCCCGACAGCCACGGTCACCGCGGCGTCGCCGTGATAGCCCTCGACGATCGCCCCGCAGTCGAGCGAGATAATGTCACCGTCCCTAAGGACGTACTCACCTGGGATCCCGTGGACGATCACGTTGTTGGGCGAGGTGCAGATGACGGCAGGAAAGCCGTGATAGCCGAGAAAGTTGGAGCGCGCCGAACGCCGCTCGAGCACGTCGCGCGCCACCCGATCAAGCTGGGCCGTCGTAACTCCTGGGCGAGCCGCGGACGACGTCGCCTCGAGCATCTCGGCCACGACCCGCCCCGCCTTGCGCATCTTCGCGATCTCGTCTGGCCGGCGCCTCATGATGCCAAAGTAGCGCTTCAGGCGCGGCTAACCAGCGACGACGCGGGGGTGCCCTCGGCGTTCTTCCACCCCAGCAACCACCCGGGCAGTCACCTCATCGGGAGTCCCCGTCGCGTCCACACTGATCAGCAGGCCGCGCTCCCGGTACCAGGCGACGAGAGGGGCCGTCTCGGCCTCGTAGATCTCCAGGCGCCGGCGGATGGCCTCTTCGGTGTCGTCGTCGCGCTGGTACAAGTCCCCTCCGCACGAGTCGCAGCGCCCCGCGACCTTGGGAGGGCTGCTCACAAGGTTGTAGGTTGCCCCACAGCTCGAGCAGACGCGCCGGCTGGAGAGCCGGCGCAAGACCTCGTCCAGGCTCACTTCGAGGTTGATGCACCCGTCGAGGCCCTCTGGGGCGGCGAGGCCCTCGAGCGCTTCGGCTTGGGAAAGGTTGCGCGGGAAGCCGTCGAGCACGAACCCGTAGGCAGACCCCGGGCCGAACACGTGCGCGCGAATGACATCTATGACCACATCGTCGGGGACGAGCTCGCCCCGTTCCATGTAGCCCTGGGCTGTCTTGCCCAGCTCCGAACCAGACCTGACAGCCGCCCGGAAGGCGTCACCGGTCGACATGTGCGGCACCCCGTAGAGAGCGCAAAGGCGGTCAGCCTGGGTCCCCTTGCCAGAGCCTTGCCGCCCAAGGAGCACGACGCGGAGGTTCCCGTCCGCGCCCGGTTCCCCGCTCGGGGCCGTCCCTCCGGCCACTAGCGGAGGAAGCCCTCGTAGTTGCGCAACATCAGCTGGCTGTCAATCTGCCTTACCGTCTCCATGGCCACGAGGACCGCGATAAGCAGCGTGGTGCCGGCGAAGGGGTAGTTCTGGATGTTCCAGAAAGCCAGGAAGAACGACGGCAACAGCGCTATCAGGGCAATGAAGAGCGCTCCTGGGAGAGTCAGGCGGTTGAGGATGTTTTGCAGGTGCCGTTCCGTGGGGTACCCCGGCCTGATGCCAGGGATGTAGCCACCCTGCTTGCGGATGACATCTGACTGCTGGTGCGGGTCGAAGGTGATGTTGGAGTAGAAGAAGTCGAACAGGATGATCAGCAGGCCGTAAAGGACCACGTAGACGAGATTGCTCGGGTTGGCGAGGTGGGTGCTTATCCACGACTGAACGTGCTTGCCCCAGCCGGTGCTCGGGAAGACGTTAGAGATGAGTAGCGGGAAGTACAGCACCGAAGCGGCGAAGATGATGGCCACGACGCCGCCGTTGTCAAGCTTCATCGGGATGTACGTGCTCTGGCCTCCGTACGTGCGCCTTCCCACAACCCTCTTGGCAAAGGTGACCGGGATTCGCCGCTGGCATTGCTCGACGAAGACGATGACGACCAAGAAGAAGAGCGACAGTGCGACGAGGAACCCGAACTTCGCCCAACCGGCGGACTTCAAAAGATCGGTGCCCTGGGTGGGGAGGCCCGCGATCACGTTGACGAAGATGAGGACCGACATCCCCTGGCCGATCCCGCGCTGGGTGATGAGCTCTGCGAGCCACATGACGACCACGGTCCCCGCCGTCATCGTGATCACGATGAGCAGCACCCGGGGAACTGTGAAATCGGGGATCAGGTCGACGTTGAGCGGGGCACCACCGATCAAGCCGCCGCCGCCATTGTGGAAGGCATAGGCGAGCCCGGTGGACTGCATGATCGCCAAGGCAATGGTCATATAACGGGTCACCTGGGTGAGCTTGCGCTGGCCGCTCGGCCCCTCGTCGCGCCACTGCTCGAACTTGGGGATAACCACCATGAGGAGCTGGATGATGATCGAGCTCGTGATGTACGGCATGATGCCGAGCCCGAACACCGCCATCTTGGTGAGCGCGCCCCCTGAGAAGAGGTTGAGGTAGGCGATGACTCCGCCCTTGTTTGCCGCAGCAGCAAGCGACTGCACGGCGGCAAAGTCGATGCCGGGGCAGATGATGTTGTCGCCAAACCTGTAGGCAGCGATGATAAAGAGCGTGAAGAGGATCTTGTTGCGAAGATCCCCGATCATGACCGCCGCCTTCAGGTTGCGCAAGCTGTTCGGCATCGCCATGGCGTCAGCTCCTTCTCTCCGCTGCCAAAAGGTCCAACGCCTCGGCCCTCACTGCCTGGCTCCAGTCCCTCTTGGTCCCAGTCCCTATCGTCCCAGTCCCTATCGTCCCAGTCCCTATCGTCCCAGTGCTTGTCGTCCCAGTGTTCCTCGGTCCAGTCTTAGCAGCCATCCCTAGCGCGCTGTGAGCGCGTTGCCCTTGGCAGGCGGCCGGCCGTGGCCGAACGGAGGCGGCAGCACAGTCACCGTGCCGCCAGCTTCCCGGATCGCGGAAGCTGCGGATGCCGAGAACGCATGTGCTGAAACATCAACGCGCTTGGTGAGCTCGCCCTCGCCGAGCACCTTGACCAGGCCCCTTTTGTGGACGATGCCCGCCTCCCGGAGCGCGTCCGGGTTGACCTGGGCCTTGCCGAGACGCTCGAGGGCGTCCAAGTTGACTATCGTGTAGGCGACCCGGAACGGGTTCTTGAACCCGCGCAGCTTGGGGACACGCTGCGTAAGGGGCAACTGGCCGCCCTCGAAACCGACCTTAGAGGTGTCCCGGGCAAGCGCTCCCTTGGTACCACGGCCAGCGGTCTTGCCGCCCTTGCCGGCTATACCACGCCCGACACGCCTCCTCGCCCTCTTGGAGCCGGGAGCCGGTCCCAAGTCGTGGATCTTCACTTCCCAGTCTCCTTCGATTCGGCCGGCACCACTTGCACCATGTGCATGACACGGCTCAGCATGCCACGGATCTCCGGTCTGTCAGGCAGGACAGAGGACTTGCCTATGCGACCGAGCCCCAGCGCACGCAGGGTGCCCCTGTGCTTTGGCTTGGACCCGATCGCGGAACGCACCTGGGTCACAGAGAGCATCGCCTCGGCCATCACGCCACCTCGCTCGGGACGTGGGGACCACGCTCGGCCTCTTGGTAAGCGCGGAGCACCCCCGCAGGGGTGACCTCCTCGGGCGACAAGCCGCGCTTCCTCGCGACCTCGTCTGGTCGGAGCAACAACTTGAGGCCTGCCACCGTCGCCTGGGCGACATTGATGCTGTTGGAGGACCCGAGGGACTTGGCCACGACGTCATGTACGCCGGCCAGTTCGAGTATCGGGCGCGCAGCGCCGCCGGCGATGACGCCGGTGCCGGGGGCTGCGGGCTTCAAGAGCACCCGCCCGGCACCCGCCTGACCGATCACCGGGTGGGTGATGGTCGAGCCTGCCAGCGGGACCTTGAACAAGGCCTTCTTTGCTTCCTCGATGCCCTTTTGGACGGCCAGGCCGGCTTCTTTGGCCTTCCCGTAACCGAGTCCGACCGTGCCCGCGCCGTCCCCGATCACCATGAGGGCGGCGAAGGAGAACCTCCGACCGCCCTTCACGACCTTGGCGACGCGGTTGACCTTGATGGTCCGGTCCTGGTACTGCTGCTGATCAGCCATTTGCTAGAACTCCAGCCCTGCTTCGCGGGCGGCGTCGGCCAGAGCCGCCACGCGCCCATGGTAGAGGAACCCACCCCGGTCGAAGGCGACCTTTGTGACGCCCGCCGCGAGCGCCCGCTCGGCGACCAGTTTTCCAACCGCGCTGGCGGCCGCCCGGTTGCCCGTCGGCCCAGCCGCGCGCACCGAAGCCTCGAGCGAGGAGGCTGCCGCTAATGTCCGGCCCGCCACGTCGTCTATCACTTGAGCGACGACATGGCGGTTAGAGCGGAAGACGGCCAACCGCGGCCGTTCCGGTAGCCCGACCACCTTCTTGCGCACGCGGTGGTGCCGTCGGGCCCTCGCCGCATGCTTGTCGCTTGCGCTCGTCATATCAACACCTCTCGGTCACTTCCTGGCGGGTTCCTGCGTTAGATGCGCGCTCACTTGGCCGCCTTACCAGCCTTGCGCCGGACTACTTCGCCGGCGTAGCGGACGCCCTTGCCCTTGTAGGGCTCGGGTGGGCGCAGTTTGCGGATCTTCGCTGCGACCTCACCTACCACCTGCTTGTCGTTGCCCCTCACCGTCACCCGCGTCGGTGCCGGGACCTCGAAGCTGATGCCCTCGGGAGCCTCGACCGTCACAGTGTGGCTGAAGCCGAGCGCAAGCTCGATGGTGCTCGGGCTCTTTGGCATGGCACGGTAACCGACCCCCGAGATCTCGAGGTCCTTGGCGAACCCTGCGGTCACCCCCACCACCATGTTGTTGACGAGCGTGCGCGTAAGCCCATGCAACGAACGGTTACGGCGCTCGTCGTCTGGACGCGCCACCACCAAGACGTCGCCTTCTTGGCGGACGGTAATGTCGCCCGCGACCTCGTGGGAGAGTGAGCCACGCGGGCCAGTCACGGTGAGCGAGCGTCCGTCGATCGTCACGTCAACTCCCGAGGGGACTGGAACAGGGACCCTTCCTATGCGCGACACCGTCGCTCCTTCCGCTCACCACACATAGCAAAGGACCTCTCCCCCGACCCGGCGCTTCCTCGCCTCGCGGTCGGTCATCAGTCCCTGGCTCGTCGATACCACAGCAACTCCCAGTCCACCGAGGACCCGCGGCATCTTGTCGGCCCTCATGTACACGCGGAGCCCCGGTTTGGAGACACGCCGCAGGCCCGAGATCGTGGTGCTGCGGTCCGGCGAGTACTTCATGGTGACCTCCAGGGTGCTACCTGGACGTTCCTGTTCGGCAACGACCCGGAACGCGGCTATGTAACCCTCGCGGAGCAGGATCCCCGCCAGCGCTTCCTTCAACTTGGAAGAAGGCATCCGGACCACATCGTGGCGCGCCACGTTGGCATTGCGAATGCGGGTCAGCATGTCCGCTATGGGGTCGGTCATCGTCATGGACGGACCTCCTACCAGCTGGCCTTCGTGACGCCGGGCACCTCGCCGGCGTGTACGAGCTCACGTAGGCAGATACGGCAGAGGCCGAACTTGCGGAACACCGAATGCGGCCGCCCGCAGCGCCTGCAGCGCGAATAGCCACGCACTTTGTACTTGGGCTTGCTCTGCGCCTTTATTACAAGGGCCTTCTTTGCCATCTAGGCGACCTCTCTCCGGAAGGGAAAACCAAAAGCGTCGAGGAGGGAACGGCCTTCACGGTCGGTCCTGGCGGTTGTCACGATCGTGATGTCCATCCCCCTTGACGCGTCCACCTTGTCGTAGTCGATCTCTGGGAATATGAGCTGCTCGGTTAGCCCGAAGGTGTAATTGCCCCGGCCATCAAAGCCTTTAGGCGACAACCCCCGGAAGTCACGCACGCGCGGTATAGAGAGGGAGATCAGCCTGTCAAGGAACTCCCACATACGGTCTCCTCGCAGCGTGACCTTTACTCCTATGGCGTTGCCCTGGCGGAGCTTGAAGGCCGCGATCGACTTCTTAGCCCTGGTGACGACCGGCTTTTGGCCGCTGATGAGCGTGAGGTCGCGCACGGCTCCCTCGAGGAGGGCGGGCTGCGCCACGGCACGGCCTACACCCATATTGATCACGATCTTTTCCATCTTCGGGACGAGCATCGGGTTGGGAAGGCCAAGCTCCTGCTGAAGGGCAGCACGCACCTCGCTCGTGTAGCGAGTGCGAAGGCGCGGCGGCTCGCTTGCCCTGGCCGGCTTGCCAGGCGCTGCTTTGACAGCTGCGGGGGCGCGACCGCCACCACCCCTGCCGCCCTGCGCCGGCGCGGTCGTGGTCGAGCGCCGCGGCGCAGCGGCCTTGGCGGCGCGCTTGGTCGCTTTAGCCGCGGGGGCCTTTCCACCCTTGCCCGGTGAACCCTTGCCGCCCGGCATCAGAGTGCTTCTCCGCAGCGAGCGCAAACGCGCTGTTTGGTGCCGTCCTCAGCGAAGCTGTAGCTCACGCGCGTCGGCGTGTGCTCCTTCGGGCAGATGAGGGCGACCTTGGACGCGGCCACCGGCAGGTCCTTGTCTATGATGCCGGCGCGCTGGCGCACCTGAGTGGTGCGCTGGTGGCGCTTCACTCGGTTGACGCCCTCGACGACCACGCGGCCCTCCTTGGGCAGGGCGCGCACGACCTCGCCGCGCCGCCCCTTGTCCTTGCCGGAGAGCACTATCACATTGTCACCCCTACGGATCTTCATGTTCAAAGCACCTCCGGGGCGAGCGAAATAATCCTCATGAAACGTTTGTCGCGCAACTCTCTCCCGACAGGCCCAAATATACGGGTGCCTCGCGGTTGCATCTGGTCATTTATGAGCACGGCTGCGTTTTCGTCAAAACGTATATAACTGCCGTCCGGACGGCGCTTCTCCTTGCGAGTGCGGACGACAACGCACTTCACGACGTCGCCCTTTTTCACGTTGGCTCCTGGTATCGCGTCCTTCACAGTGGCCACAAAGACATCACCGATCGACGCGTACCGCCGGCGCGACCCGCCGAGGACCTTTATGCAAAGGACCTCGCGCGCGCCGGAGTTGTCGGCGATGCGTAGCCTCGACTCTTGCTGGATCAAACTAAACGCCTCCTACCGCGCGCGCTCAAGGACTTTTTCAACCCGCCAGCGCTTCAGCTTGGAAAGCGGCCGGGTCTCCGCGACCCGGACCCTGTCGCCCACCCGAACGTCGTTTTGCTCGTCGTGGGCATAGAGGCGCTTGGTCCGCTGCACGGTCTTTGCATAGCGGGCGTGACGCACGCGCTCTGTCACGACGACGACGGCAGTCTTGTCCATGGCCGTGGAGGCCACGATCCCCTCACGGACCTTGCGCCGCCCGCGGGCTCCACCGGCACTCGGCTGGCGCTTCGGGCCTCCAGCCTCGGTCGCGGCACCCTTGGCGGTTTCGTTGCTGGTCTCTGCCATCAAGGCCTCACCTTCCTGCTCCGGCTCCGAGTGGTCTTGGTGCGCTGGGCCCTTTTCGCCCGAGCAACCGGCGCGCTCGCAAGCTCTCGCTCACGCTTCAGCGTCAGCGCTCGTGCCACGTCGCGGCGCACTTGCCCGAGCCGTGCAGAATTGTCCTGCTTGCCCATCGCGAGCTGGAAACGCAGGTGGAACATCTCCTCGCGCGTTTCAGCGAGGTGCCTCGCAAGCTCGTCGTCGTTCATCTGCCTGAGATCTGCCGCCTTGGCCATCTATACCTCGACGTGTTCTTGTTGGGCGCGGGTAATGAAGCGGGCCTTTAGAGGGAGCTTCTGTATCGCGCGTTCCATGGCCGAGCGCGCCAACTGCTCTGGCACCCCCGCGAGCTCGAACATCACCCTGCCAGGGCGTACGACGGCAACCCAGTACTCGGGGTTGCCCTTGCCCGACCCCATCCGGGTCTCGGCGGGCTTCTGGGTCACCGGCTTGTCGGGGAAGACCCTGATCCACACCTTCCCACCACGGCGGACATGGCGCGTCATCGCAATACGAGCAGCTTCGATCTGGCGCGCCGTCACCCATCCCGGCTCGAGCGCCTGGATGCCGAAGTCCCCAAAGGTGACCTCGGTACCTCCCTTGGCCAAGCCGTTGAGGCGGCCTCGCTGCTGTTTACGGTGCTTTACCTTGCGGGGCATCAACATGGCGCTAATCCCTCGGGAAGTGGGGTGTCTCGTGGTGCTCGCCGCGCGTGCGCCGCTCGATCTCTTCTTCTTCTTGCAGGAGCCTTTCCAGCTCGGGGTCGACCGGGACTATCTCACCCTCAGGTGGCGCAGGCGCCTCGGCGACGGCCGGCTCGACAATCTCTGCTTGCACGGGGCCTGGGCCTATGGGTTCTGCCCCGATTGGCTCGGGCCCAGCAGGTTCTGGCATGCCAGGAGCTTGCGAAAGCGGTGCCCCGGGAGCGCCCATCTCGGGTCGACGGCGACCACCGCCGGCGCTCACGACCCGGCGGGTGCCGGCAAGGCCGGACGCCTCGCCCACGGCCATGGCCGCCTCACGGTGGATCTTGTCTTCGGCAGAGGTCCGGTACGGGAGGATGTCCCCCTTATAGATCCATACCTTGACGCCGATGCGGCCATAGGTGGTCTTGGCTTCCCTGAACCCGTAGTCGATATCAGCCCGCAAGGTGTGGAGAGGTACCCGTCCTTCTCGGTAGGACTCGCGCCTCGACATCTCGGCGCCGCCTAAACGGCCCGAGCACTGGACGCGCACTCCGAGGGCCCCGGCCTTTTGAACGGTCTGGACCGTTCGCTTCATGGCGCGCCGGAAGCTCACCCGTCCCGCCAGCTGGTCGGCGATGCCCTGGGCCATCAAGGCCGCGTCGAGCTCAGGTTGCTTTATCTCCTGGATGTTCAGCTGCACCTTGGGGTTTTTGGTTATCTCGGCGAGCTTGGTCCTGAGCCGGTCAGCCTCTGCACCGCGACGGCCGATGACTATCCCCGGCCGGGCGGTATGGACGTCGATGCGGAGGCGGTCTCGCGTGCGCTCGATCTCGACACGGCTAACGGCGGCACGTTCCAGTTCCCTGTTCAGGTACTCGCGAATCCGGAGGTCTTCTATCAGGTAGTGCTGGTACTCACGCTCCGTGAACCACCGGGACTTCCAGTCCGTCGTGTTGCCCAGGCGGAACCCGTAGGGGTTTACCTTCTGGCCCATCAGTCGTCCTTTTCCTCTCCTGCATCGCCGGCGCCATGAGCACCTTCACTCAAGTCACCGCCGGCTTCTTCGGCCTCGGCTGCTTCGCCCTCAGGTGCTTCGGCCTCAG
>JAJYMM010000051.1 GCA_021787035.1 Actinomycetes bacterium | reverse complement strand
ACAGCTCGACTCGATTAGTATTTGGCGCCCATACTTTGAACGTCATACCCGAAGCGCCTGTCGCTCGAGCAACGCAACAGGCAAAGCCCCGAGAAGTTCGGCGAGGAGCACCCGCCCTTCCCAGACCCCCCCGCAGAGCACATCGTGCCAGCGTCCTTCTGGCAACGTGAGAGAGGTAGCCCTCCAGCCCCCCGTCCGCTCCAAGCGCAGAGGCCAGCGCGTCACCGCACAGACCACCCCCGAACCGCGGGCAAAGGCCACCGCGTGGTCGGCCGCAGGGCCCTCGGCGCGGACCGGGTGGTAGGCCCCCCGCCCTCCGTCGCCAAAAGAGGCGGGCCGGCGCCCCCGCAGCGCGAGGGCTCTGTGCACCACTCCGATCTTCGTCAATCCCACCTCGTCCCCAGCCGCCCAAGCCGCTCCAAGGTCAACGCTGCGGGCCCCGTCGAGCAGGCATCGTCTCAACTCGTAGTCGACCGGCCTGCGGTTGTCCGGGTCGACAAGCGACAGGTCCCAAAGCTCGCTCCCCTGGTAAAGGTCAGGCACGCCCGGGGCCGAAAGCGTGAGCAGCTTGAGGGCAAGGGAGTTGGAGCGTCCCGGGCCGCGGACTTTGCTTACGAACTCCTCGAGCTCGCTCAAGAACTTCTTCGAGCGCAGCAACGAAGCCGTGAAATGGCTGACAGCGCCCTCGTATATCTGGTCCGGCTGTTCCCAGCTCGTGTGGACTTTGGCTTCACGCACGGCCTTTTCCATGAAACCGAGCACCCGGTCAGTCGACACCGGCCAAGCGCCGACGAGCGTCTGGTAAAGCATCCACTCGGTAGCTGGGTCCGGAAGGTCAGCCACCCGCTTGCGGCGGTTGAGCGAGCTCCAACGTTTCATAGTCTCCTCCCACTCGAGGGGGATCTCGGAAAGCACCGAGATCCTCGCCCTCACGTCCTCCGAGCGCTTTGTGTCATGCGTCGAGGTCGCAAGGAGCCCGAAGGGGTGCCGCGACTGAGCAAGCGCGCACCAGGCGTGGAACTCCTCGGCGCTCGTGGTCGGCGAACCCGGGCTACCCCCGACCTCGTTGGCCGACAAGAGCGGCATGTAGCGGTAAAACGCAGTATCCTCAACGGCCTTAGCCATCACCGGTCCGGTCAGCTGCTGGAACGAGAGCGCCATCTCTTCCTCGGCCTGCCCCGGGACCTCCAGGAGCAGCACATCACGAAGGAACGACAAGAGCTCACCGTCGATCTCTGGCCGGCGCAAGCCAGCTTCCAAAACAGCTCTCCGCACGACCACGGCATCGTTCTCGCTGACGGGGCGCCCGGGGGCAACGTAAGTCCGGTAAACATGAAAAGACGCCGCCACCTCAGCCAGGCACTCTCTCAGTTCGCGGCGGGTGTGGTCGGAGTGGCGGCGGTGCTTCTCGCACACCCGAGCCATGCGCTCGGCGACGCGGTTCAAGTCGGTGGAGAGCGTGCCGTCCAGCACCGACATTTTGGCCTTGTGGACCAACTCCTCCCAAGAGCCCTCGAAACCTGTACGGTCACCGAACGAGCGTGCCAGCGCCTCGGCCCCCTCTTTCTCGACGAAGAGGCCGCCGGCCAAGTTCATCCAGTCGTAACCAGTGGTGCCCGCCACTGGCCAAGCGGCCGGGAGCTCCTCGCCCCTCGCAAGTATCTTCTCGACCACGACCCATCCCCCGGCGCTCGCCTTTTCGAGCCTTGCCAGGTATGCCTCGGGGTCGCGCAGGCCGTCGATGTGGTCCACTCGGAGCCCATCGATCACGCCGGCGTGCAACCAACGCAGTATGAGCCGGTGGCTGTCGCTAAAGACGGCGTCGTCTTCGACCCTGATGCCGACCAGCTCATTTATGTCGAAGAACCTTCTGTACTGGCCCACCTCTGAGGCGGTACGCCAAAAGGCAAGGCGGTAATTCTGCCTCTGCACGAGCGAGTCGAGCGCGTCGACGTTCGCGTTGACCGCATCTACCTCACCGCCGAGGGCGGCCTCGACCTCCCGGTGCTCGGAGAGGGCCGCGAGCCGGGCACGCAACACCTCTTTGTCTCGGTGGCGCTCTCTCACGCTCGCCCGGTCCGTCGCCCACGAAGGCGGCAACCGGCCGAAGGCCGTCGCAATGCTTTCGAGCTCTGCGCGTACCGCAGGGTCAAAGTTGCGAGGCAGGCGCTTGGCTCCGCGGGAAACAACCTGGTCCAGGCTCCGCGGCGCGACGGGGAGGACGTGGTCGAAATAGCGGAGCGTAAAGGTCCCCCGCGAGTGTGCCAGTTGAAGGTTGCCCGCTTCCAGTTCTCGCCCGTAATGGTCGGCGAGGAGGGGCACGAGGACCATCGACCCCTCTTCTGGCGTGCCCCAGTCGACGTCGAAATAGCCCGCGTACACGCTAGAGGGCCCGTTTTCTAGTACATCCCACCACCAGCGGTTGTCCGGGCTGGAAACTGCCATGTGGTTTGGCACTATGTCCAAGATCTGACCTAGGTGCGCCGGCCCGAGCGCGGCCTGTAGCTCGGCATGGCCCTGCTCGCCCCCGAGCTCCTCGTTTACCGTCGAGGGGTCAACGACGTCATAGCCGTGCATACTGCCCTTGGCAGCCTGCAGCACGGGCGAGAGGTACACGTGGCTCACGCCGAGAGCAGCGAGATAGCCGGAGATGCCCGCCACGTCGGCGAAATTAAAGCCACGGTGAAGCTGCAAGCGGTAGGTCGCCCTGCGCGTGGTCCTGTCGCCCCTACTCCCGAGACCACGAAGAGCCCTACCGTCCTCGTTCTGATCGTCCTGGCCATTACCTGAGCCGTCGCTCATCAGCCCTTTCTAGTGCGCGGAACGCGCCTAGCCTTCGCCAAGGTGATCGCTACCTCCCACCGTGCGACTAGCGCCCGTGGCGCTCGGGACTTAGCGCCCAGGCCGCCAGCACCGTCCGGTCGTCGTGGGAACCGCGGCGGCTAAAATCCAAGGCACGAGCCAGCCCTAGCGGGCCGAGCTCCCCGGTCGGGCCGCGCATAAGTACCTCCGCCAGCATCGGCGCGACCGTTGAAGGGCCGTCGCGAAGCGGCACCGCGACCCCGTCAGTGACAAGCACCAGCGCCGCACCGGGCGGCAACTGGACCGAGACCAGGTCGTCTGGGGCGTCGCCGACCGGGAGTGCCGCCGTAGCCGTCACGAGCATCTCCTCCTCGCCAGTAGCATCGCCGCCGGCACAGGCCGACCGCCCCTCGAAAAGCTCTCGCCACTCCCCCGCACCCGAAAGCGAGAACGCAATGCTGTCCCCGACACGGCCGGCGCACACTTGCGCGAACCTTCCTCTCCCGCTAGTGGCCGCGTCCAAAAGAGCGACCACGACGGTGGTTGCCAGCTCACATGCGTTCTCCCCTCCCACCCGGCGGATCTCGTTGCTCGCATGGAATATCGCTGCTGCGCAGAGCTCCCGTCCCCAACCGGACGCGATCTGCCCACGAGGGCGCGGCATTTCCTCGCCAACCCCTCGCTCTCGAGCTCGCGTGCCGGCTTCGTCGAGAAAGCCGCACACCGCTTCCACTGCCCGTTCGGCTCCTTCGGCACCTCGGCCCGCAGAACCCACGCCGTCGGCCACTACCAGCGCCAGCCTCCCGGGCGCAGGCTGCACCCAGCCGAAGGCGTCATCGGAGCAACGTCCGGCCAGTCGGTGAGAAACACCGCTCACGGAGGCCCCGAGCACTAGGAAATCCGTCGAGCGGCCACCGTCGGCTCGGTAACCGCAAGCTCTGGAACTTCCTCGTGGCCGCAGCAATGCGGGCCTGTCGGCGGCGGGCGACGGTTCTCCCCAGGCGGGGCCTGACCACCCGCCGCTCACGGCTGTCGCTGAGGGAGGATCACTCGAGCTCGTCCACCGGGATCGCCTGCATGTTGGGAAGTTGCGGGGGTACGAGCTGGGGCGAACCCGTGTACGCACTGGCAGACGAACTTACGATCGACTGCACAAGGCCCGCCATCAGTTCCGGCACAACCGTCGACGGATTGGCACCTTCGGTCGCCATGAACGCCCTGTTCGGCTTGTTTTCGGCCACGGCGGCTAAAACGTCAGGCACGGCATCGCCGAACCCGAAGGCCAGAATGTTTGGGTGACGGCGCCACAACGGGTCCACGAGACGCCGGTGTGCTTCCCGCCAGCGTTCATCGGGGTCTGTCGGACGGCCGTCGGAGACGAACATGACCGCTGGCCGGTACCAACGCTCTCCGCTCAGGCGGCCGGTCTGGTAGTCGACCTCGATCAGCCGGCGCAGATGGTCGAAGGCCGCCGCGTAGGAGGTGCGCCCCTCGACCTCCACCGTCGGCATGACCTCGACGAGCGCGAGGTCAGAGAGCGGCAGGACTGTACGGGCGACGTCACTGAAAGTCACGACCCCGAAGCGGACGACTTCGGCCACCGCTGGGTCCTGGCCCACGCTCTCCCGGATGGCAGGCAGCTCCCTGTTCACCTGCGCCACCGGTTCCCCCGTCATGGACTGGGAGACGTCAAGGCAAAGGTAGAAGGGGAAGACGGCATAGCGCTCCTCCGTGCCGACGTAGTTGCTCGTCATCGCCCGACTAACCCTAGCTACGTGTAGGGGCCTAGCTGAGCGTCGCGGGGCCGAGCGTCGCGGGGCCGAGCGTCGCGGGGCCGAGCGTCGCGGGGCCGAGCGTCGCAGGGCGGCCGCTCAGAGCCCGATCCACGGGCTCACGATCTCACCCACCAGGAACAGCAGCACACACGCGGCAACCAGGTCCAAAACGAGCACCCAGATGAAGCGGCGGAACCCGTCAACACGGCGACCTCGCGACAGCATCAGCCTCAACGCGAGCCGGTGCGCGGCGCCCCAGGCTTCCGCGCACCTGCCAACGAACTGCCGCAGCCCAGGGTTGCCGACGCCGAGGCCGGCCAGACCGGTGCCTACGGCAACGCTCCCAGGGCCGGGCCGAGGACGACCGTGGCCGGCGAGGGTGGCACCCCCCGCCCCGAGCTGGCCCTGCACGCCAGGCGCGGGCCCGACCAGCCCCCATGCAGAGAGCTTCCTCCTCCTTAGCACGGGGCGCACCTCCACGTCGGGAACGGTTACGAGTGCCGGAGACGAGCGCCCGCGCTCATCTCCAAACTGGCCACCGCCAAGCGAAGGCCTCTGGTCCCCTTGCGAGGCGCGAACCCTCGCCGCCAGGTCGGCGCTGCCCATTTCCTGGAGTAGCTCCTCGAGCCCAGCTGCCCATTCGCTCGGGGTCGGGCGTCCGTCGATGTCGACTACGGACAATGAACGTTCGCAGAGCCCCCAGAGCCTCGGCATGTCAGGCAAGCGCCGCCAGGAGTGAGGAAGTTCAAGGTCTACGTTCAACTTGCCCCCGCCGCGCTGGCGCGCCTGAAGGGGGAAATGTGCCGCCCCCACGACCCTCAAGAAGGCGAGGCCAAGCAGGTACCGGTCAGAGGGGAGGCCTGGCGCCACTCCGGGCGCCACCGCAGGGTCGTCCCAATTTGGGGTCGTAGCGCGCGCCGCACGCCCCCATGCCTGCATCCTCGCCGGCGCGGACGGCGAGGCGGTCGCCACGGTCGCCCCATCGCAGTCGAGCACGTAAACAGCCGGGACCGGGTCGAGCGACCAAAGGACGTTCTTGGCCGAGAGGTCACCGTGGACCGCCCGCCCGAGGCCGTCGCGGGGCACGCTTCCCTGCAGGGCATCACTGCCCACCCCGGTTCCCTGCCAAGCCTCCAAGAGCCTCGCGAGCGCGTACACGACGGCAACCCGGGGAGGTGCGCCCGGTGGAGGTACCACGGTCCCGTACGCGAATGCCATGCGGTCCGGGTCGCTTGCAAGGTAGCTCAACGTGGCGAGCCTCGGGCCGCCGTCCCGGTGGCGCAACCAAAAACAGCCCGGCGCCCTAGGCATCAAGCAACCCACCGCCACTCCAGGCGCCTCCCCCACCACAAGTGCTACGGGCCAAGCCGAAGAAGCGCGAACTCGGGCAGCTAGCCCCGGCTCCATCGCCTCCAATGCCGTGAGAAAGGACACAGTCGGCGCGAGCTCGAGCACCTCTCGCTGCTGGCGGAGCTCCTTATAGACAAAGGCCGCTCCAGTTCCCAGGATCCCGTCGCGAAGGACCGGGGCCGTCCTCACCTCGAAGACTTTCCCCTCGCCCCCCTCGGCGAGCAGTTGCCCGACGACCAAGTCCTGCGCCGAGACGCAGAGCGGCGTGTCCCCTGGAGTGCCCTGCCCATCAGGGACGCTCACGGCGCTCACAGTCAACCAGTCATCGCCTTGTGGTCACCGCCTTGTGGTCACCGCCTTGTGGTCACCGCCTTGTGGTCACCGCCTTGTGGTCACCGCCTTGTGGTCACCGCCAGCCGACCGTCTCTGGCTGACCGTGGCGGCCCGAACCATCGCCGGCGCGCTACACGAGCCGGCCCGCGCACCAGCCGCCACGATCGGGCCACCGTCAGTACCCAGCGATTGGGTCGACCAGGCCGGCTAGCGGGGCGCCAGCAGCCAGGCGCTCCACGTTGTCCTTGATCCGCTCTGCGAGCAGCGGCTGGGTCATCTCGTCGGTGTCAGCACTGTGCGGCGTGATCAAGCAGTTTCCCAGCCGCCACAGGGGGTGACCGTCGGGCAACGGCTCGGGTTCGGTCACGTCGAGAGCAGCGCCACCGATCCGGCCCGCGCCAAGGGCGTCTACGAGCGCCTCGGTGTCTACGTGGCCCCCCCGGGCCACGTTTACCAGCCAGCTGTTGCCCCGCATGAGTGCCAGCTCCTTGTCCCCGATTATATGGACCGTCTCGGGCACGAGCGCGAGCGCCACGAACACCACCAGCGCCCGGGGCAACACTTCATGCAGCTGCGAGGTCGTCACGACCTGTGCCGCACCGGCAAGTGGCCGAGGGTCACGCCGTACCACGGTCGCATTGGTGCCGAAGGGCTTCAGGAGCAACAACAGCTCCTCGGCTATCCCGCCGCCACCGAGGATCACAACGTCCCCGCCGTAGAGAGAAGTACCAGCTCGCTCGCCCCACGAGGTCGCACGGGCGCGCTCGGGCAGGAGCCGCAGCCCAGCTAGGGCCAATGCGAGGGCATGCTCGGCGACGGGCTTTGCGTAGCTCCCCTTCGCGCTGGTCCACGTGACGCCGGAGAAGCGCGGGTCGGTTAGCACGCCGGTCTCGACAACGCGCTCGATCCCCGCCACTGGCAGCTGGACCCAGCACACTTCCGGGTGCGAGGCGAGCACCGGCTCGAGGCCGTCCGGCCTTCCGAGCCAGATCACGCCGTCGAGGGCGTCTGCACCCTTAGCCAAGGCCCCGCCGCCCCGCAACACGGCCTCTACGGCGAACGGTGCCGGCTCGGGCGCAACAAGCACCTTTGGCACAAGGCCCTTCGACGTCTCTCCCACCGTTAGCTCCAAGGTCTCGACAACTCCAAGGGCAGGCTCCGAAGGTACGGCTCCAAGCCCGAAGCTACAGTAGAGCCTCCCTCTTGCACTAGACGCTCCCTTCGGGCGCCAGCGCCTCTGCGGTCGGGGCAGCGGTGGGCACCCCCGTTGCGAGGCGAGCCGGCCACCAGTTCCATCGCCCGAGAAGTGCCACGGTCGATGGCACGAGCAACGTCCTCACAAGGAAGGTGTCCATCAGCACCCCGATCGCGAGGCCAAAGCCGACGTCGCGCACCTGCCCCGCACCCGGGCCGCTCGCTTCGAATGCAAGCACGGCGAACGTCCCGGCGAGCACCATGCCAGCCGAGGTGACCGTTGGGCCCGTCCGGCCCACGGCCTTCACGACAGCCTTCGCGAGGGGGAGGCTGTGGGCCTCCTCGCGGATGCGGGTCATGACCAAGATGTTGTAGTCCTCGCCGAGGGCCAGCAGGAAGATGAACATCAAGAACGGCAAGATGAACGTGATCCCCCCCGACCCCCCTATGTCTATGAAGACGATCGTGGAGACCCCGAGTGCCGCCAGGTAGGAGAGCCCCACGCTCACGATCAGGTACAAGGGGGCCAAGGCGCTGCGCAGGACGAGCGCCAGCAACAGCCCGATGGCCAGGATCGCCACCGGGATGATGGAGACCATGTCGTGGTTTGAGGTACTGCTCACGTCAAAAAGCCCGGCGGCCTCGCCCGCAACGCCGCTCCCCGTCGCACCAGACGCCCGGGCGGCGCCAGACACCGCCCGGCGGACCGCCGGCGTCGCCCGCATTGCAGCCGTCGAAGGCTGCGGCCCAGCCGTGAAGGCGGCTTCCCACTGAACGACCTTCCCATTGCCGGAAACCAGCTCGACCAGGGAACGGTATGCGCCGTACTCGACCGGGGGGATCCTGGTGCGCAGAGAAGCAGGCTCTGGCACGACAAGGTTTGCCGGCGGCCCGAGCCGCGCATGGAGGGCCTGGATGTCAGCCGGCGATAGCTCGGTGCCGTTGGGGTTGAGCGGGCCAACCAGCTGCTCGAACAGCCCCGAAGCCTGGAGCTTCTGCTGAGCCCTCACCAGAGGTGACGCGTCTCGCCAAACGCTCACCGGGTAGGAGAACACCAGGTTCGCCGGGTTGGCTGCCGCGGCTGGGAAATGTCGCGCGAGAAGTGCGTTGCCGGTAGCGGCGTCCGAACCCTTGGGTGCATTTAGTGCCCCGCCAAAACCCGAGGCGTAGTAGCCGAGAGCTGCGAAGGAAAGGGCCACGAACACCGCCACCCCAACCGCCAGCGTGCGGCCTGGCCGCGCCACCAGCCGGCCGGCGATGCGCCCCCACCATCCTTCCGCCTCCTCACCCTCGTGCCCATCTCCAAGAAGCGGCCCCTCGGCTCCAAGATGGGGCCCCTCCGGCCCAGCGCGCACGTCGGCACCCAGGGCCGCCACCCGGACCGGCACTACCCGCGTGGGCCAAAATGCAGCGCGCCCGAACACGGCTAGGAGTGCGGGTAAAAGCGTAAGCCCTGAGAGCAACATCACTGCGATGCCCACGGCCAAGGGGATGCCGAGGTCGTGGTACAACCCGAAACTCGCGAGCAGGAGGGTGAGAAGCGCAAAAAACACGGTCGCCGCTGACGCGGTGATCGACTCCCCGACCCTGGTCAAGGCCCTCGCAACTGCCTCCGGAGGGTCAACGCCCCGGCGCAGTTCCTCACGTGTGCGGAAGACGAGGAAGAGCCCGTAGTCGGTCCCGGCACCTAAGAGGAGCACGATCAACAGCAGCTCCGTGATCTCAGAGATTTTGAGCCCGTGCGCCCCCAGGCCTCCTATGAGGCGCATGGAGACCACAAGCGCCATGGCGGCTGGTGCCAAGGTAACGAGTGGCGCCAATGCAGAACGGAAGATCACGAGCAGCAGCAGCACGATGAAGACGAAAGAAAGTTCCTGCACCTTGTTGCCGGTCCGCTGCGAAGCCTTCTGGTTGGCCACGTCGGTCGCCACCGGGCCCCCCACGTGGAGCTGGAGCCCGAGCGACTTGGCGGCGGGCGAGCTGTTGA
The DNA here is from genome assembly GCA_021787035.1 of Actinomycetes bacterium. GTDB lineage: Bacteria > Actinomycetota > Acidimicrobiia > Acidimicrobiales > Palsa-688 > JAJZYO01. Next base: position 825 of record JAJYMM010000051.1, on the reverse strand, counting down.
ACCTCCCCACCTGCGAGGTCAGCGCATCAACTATCGGCCCCTGGCCAGCGACGTTGGTCGCTGCCACCTCGGCCGTGACCATAACCTGTGCCGCCTCGCCATCGCGCGAGATCCCTATGACGCGTGCTCCGGCTACGCGCTTCACCCTTCGAGCGGCTGCGGCCTCCTTACCCACTTGGACCATGTCGGCCGGTGTCAGTTGGCGGGAACCAGACGCCGTGGCAACCAGTACTACCTGGCTCTGGCTGGTCACGCTCCCTATTAGCGGAGCGGCGAGCGCGGCCGCCCGCGAGCTAGGCGCACTCGCGGGCAGGAACTGGGTGTTGTCATTGTTCACCTCGCTGCCCATCGACGGGAGGGCGATCGTCGTGACCACAGCCAGGGCCGCCCACGCGAGGATCACCAGCCAACGAGCCCGCACTGCGAACCGTCCCAAGGCAGCAAAGAAGCGCTCCGGTCGCGTCATGCCGCGCCCTTCCAATTAGAAAGCCAATGACTCGTCGCCACGGCTCCAAAGTACGCGATGCTGGCACCCCCCGCTCCCATAGCGCACCTCCCCGGCTGACCCCGGAAACACCGGCTCCCCAATCCCGTGGGACCCCAGCCCGCCCGAGGCCGGCGAGTGGCTAGGGCCGGCGAGTGGCTAGGGCCGGCGAGTGGCTAGGGCCGGCGAGTGGCTAGGGCCGGCGAGTGGCTAGGGCCGGCGAGTGGCTAGGGCCGGCGAGTGGCTAGGGCCGGCGAGTGGCTAGGGCCGGCGAGTGGCTAGGGCCGGCGAGTGGCTAGGGCCGGCGAGTGGCTAGGGCCGGCGAGTGGCTAGGGCCGGCG
>JAJYMM010000036.1 GCA_021787035.1 Actinomycetes bacterium | reverse complement strand
GGGAAAGCGGCTTGCTCTGTTCTGACATGACTCCATCCTCCTTGGCTCAACTCGTGTAGTTCCAAGCGGAGGAGCCTCCGGGCTACCCAGGCCGCTTCACTGGAGGTGGACTCGGAGTGGGCGTGGGCGGCGTGGGCTGGTATGAAAAGCCGGAGTTCAGTTGCATCGGAGGCTCCGATCGGATTGGTGGACGGTGACGGCGGGTTCCACCTGACATCGTCGCGCAGGGGTGTGACAGTCGCTCAGGACGTCGCGGCGCTGATCAAGCCATCTATCAGCTGGCGAACGATACCGAGGAGGGCCGCGTCGTCCGGATCGAGCACTGAGCTGACGCCTTCCGGCGTAGTGGTTTGTGCCTGCCGTTGGCAGCACCGATGCGGACGCCGATTATCGGCGCCGATGTCGCCGGCACGGGAGCATGAGTAGGGCAGCGCCATGGCGGCTGCATTATGCAGGCGCCAGGACCACGGCTTTCGCGTGAGCAGAGGCGCGGACATCCGCGAACGAAGGATGTCACCTCCACCGCATATTTCTGATCTTTACGCCTTTCGGGCTGACTGTCCTGGGCGTTCGTGCTGTTTCGTGGCATTCCCACGGGGTTGTCCACAGGGTTTATCGACGCGATTATCGACCGCTGATCACCCTGCCCTACGCAGCCCTACGCACGGGATCGTCCCGCCATACTGCCCGCACGCAGGGCGTTCGCGGCGGGCGGCCTCGAAGGGTGCGCACGCTGCCCCGCGTTGCCCTACGCAGCCCTACCGCAGCGTAGGGCATTGCCCTACTCAGCGAGATCGGCGAGAAGCCGCCTGCCGTGTGGTGCAGTTTGGGGGGATTGAGGCGACGGCTACGCGATCATGGGCCGCTGCGGCATGCTGGCTGACGGGAGGGACCGGTTGCCCGATGGTTGAGGTGCGCTGTGTCGGATGCGAGGCGATGGTGCCCGGTGGCGAGGGCCCGAGCCACCCGTACATGTGGTCGGCGGCGGGTTGTTGGGAGCGGTACTGCTCGCTCGAGGAGTGGAAGAGCCGTCTCAGCGGTGAGGAGTCGATCGGCATCGTCCAGGATCTGGTGGACAGCTTCGCGGTCCAGCACGCCACGAACACCGACCGTCGCAACATCCAGTCGGTGGCCGTGCACCTGATGAGCCTGTGCTCGGGGCTGGAGCGTGGCGCCACGGGGCGCCAACGCCGTGCGCGGATCGGACTGTGGGTGGGGCGCGACTACCCGGTGCTCGATCCCCGTCCAGCCGGCTACCCGATCATGATCTCCGATGTCGCCCCTGCGCCGGCGGCGACACCCCCCTCGACGATCGAGCGATTGGCGCAGACGTCGTGGGCGGCGTGGTCGGCGCATCACGACCCAGTGCGCGGCTGGTTGGACGACTTCGAGGGGAGCACGGGCCGATCGAGGGAGCGACGGCGAGCTGTGGAGCGTGCCTGACCGCCCGGTGGTTGTCAGTGGCCACCGAGCTCGATGTAGCGCTTCGAGTCGAAGACGAGCCGAAGCCCGGTGATCACCCCTGTGTCGAGCTCGAAGAACCCGGCGAAACGGCAGATGCCCCCTGGTGGCTCGGCGTCGTAGAGGGCGGCGGCGTGGCCGGGGGTGGTGAGAAGCTGGTGCATCTCGAGGTGCCGGAGTGCGATGACGAACCCGACGACGCCCTTGCAGAACGGCTCGGCGCCGACGCGGTGCCCGGCGATCGGCCCTTCGAAGACGAGCTCGGGGGCGAGGATCGCCCGCAGCTGCTCGGCGTCGAACCGGTCGGCGCCGCTCTGGAGGATCTCGTAGTAGATCTCGATGGTGGTGCTCTCCTCACCGAGGACTTGGGTCATATCGCCTCCTTCTGGGGTTGGTCCCACAAGGTAAGACACCTCCCGTCGCCGGATCGGAACGGTCGTCGGCAAACACGTTCATGCGGTGGCAAGCTCACCGTGATGGCTCCATCGCTGCTCGAACGCGCCCAGGGCGGAGACGACGACGCCTTCGGCGAACTGGTGGCGCCGTACCGCGCTGAGCTGCACCTGCACTGCTACCGGATGCTCGGCTCGCTCGTCGACGCCGACGACGTCCTCCAGGACACGATGATCACCGCCTGGAAGTCGATAGCGGGTTTCCGCGGTCAGTCGTCGCTTCGTACCTGGTTGTACCGGATCGCCACTAACCGCTGCCTCAACGCCATCCGTGACGCCAAGCGCCGACCGCCGCCGGTACCCGCCCCACCGTTCAGCCCGCCCCGACCCTCCGGAGCCTTCGAGGCGACCTGGCTGCAGCCCTACCCCGACGCCTGGCTCAAGCAGCCAGCAGACCCGCACGCGCGCCTCGATGCCGGCGAGGCGATCCGTCTCGCCTTCGTCGCCGCTCTCCAGTGCCTGGTGCCCCGGCAGGGTGCAGCGCTTCTGCTCTACGACGTGCTCGGGTTCTCTCTCTCCGAGGTGGCGGCGATGCTCGATGCCACTCCGACGGCGGTGAAAGGGCTTCTCCAGCGGGCCCGCGCTGCGCTTCAGCGCGACCCGCAGCTGTCGCCCGGACATCGGGCGGTTCCGGGCTCTTCGACGGCAGACGACGAGGTGGCACGCCGCTTCGCCGAGGCCTACAGCGCCGACGACGTCGGCGCGCTGGTGGCGTTGCTCACCGACGACGCCTGGCTCGCCATGCCGCCTGCGCCCCACCTCTACCAAGGCACTGACGCCATCGCCGGGTTCCTGCGTGCCAGCGCTGCCGGGCGTGCCGGACAGCACCTCGCGCTCGTACCCACCCGAGCCAACGGGCAGCATGGCTTCGTCTGCTTCCTCGGCGCCGCTGGGGATCCTCGAGCACGCCCGTCGGGAGTCATCGTCCTCGACATCGCCGCCGGCCGGATCACGGGTATCACGCGCTTCCTCGAGCCCACGCTCGTGAAGACCTTCCCTCCCTGGGGGGCCTGAGCCATGAGGCCACGGCGCGGTCGTCGGGCTCACAACTGGACGGTTGCAGGTTCACGCGTCGCCCCCGCCACTACGACCGCTGGTCAGGCGCGCACCTCGTGCAGGGGTGCAGGCGCCTGACCAGCGGTTTCTCGTTCCGGCGTTCGTCGGAGATGCGGGTTTCTCGGGTGGGTTTCTCGGGGCCTTATCACTGCTGCGTAGGGCACGCGTGTGCAGGGTGGCGCGGCGCGTGCGGCTACTGAGCTGCGGCTTCGCGGCGGGCTTCTCGTTGGAGCTGCTGGTGCATAGGGCTGCATAGGGCATGCATACGCACTGCACTGATCAACGTCTCGGGCGGCCCAGGGGTCAAGTCCAGGGAGCCTTTGCCGGTTTGAGCTTTGGAGTCCTTCCGTCAGCTGTCTCGGTTCGGGAGACCTATATCGTGGCGCGTTCCACGCCGAGCGCGGCGGGGAGGGAAGGCTCTCTGCGTTACCGACGGCCACTTCGGTCCGGGGCTTGCGTGTTCGCGGTCTTGCCGGTGCGCCAGGCGTTGATGGCACTGGCGATGCCCCACACGATCAGCACCGCGCCGATCAGGATGGGGAGCGGCGTGTGGCCGTGACGGATCAGTCCGAGTAATAGGAGCGCGATGCCGATGAGTATCTTCATGGCCGCTCCGGCGCGGCCTTTGAGGAGGAAGATCATGGTCTGGACGCCTCTTGGGCTCCGGTGACCGAGAGTGGCCGAGCCCGACGGTGTGCTGTCATGCAGACATCGTGTGGGTTGTCGTTCCCCCCGTCGTCCATCCAGGGGTGGGCGATCGGGTGGATTCGCCTCCACCCGCGACGGCTCGTGCTGACGAGCGGGTTACGGTCGGGCTGGTCCGTTGTCGGTGGGGTTGGAAGATGGGTTGATGAGCCCGTAGCGGTGGGCGTAGGCGATGACTTGGCCGCGGTCGCGGCTGTGGGTCTTGGCGAAGATGCGGTTGATGTGGGTTTTGACGGTGACTTCGCTGACGTAGAGGCGCTGCGCGATCTCTTTGTTGGACAGGCCGGCCGCGATCAGCGAGAGCACCTCGGCTTCTCGGTCGGTGAGACCGTCGGGCAGCGAGGTTCGGGCCCAAGGCGTCGCCGCAGCCCGAGCGGTGGCGACCAGGCGGTCGTAGACCCCCGAGTCGAGCAGCGCCTGGCCGTTGCAAGCGGCGTGGAGAGCCCGGTGGATCTCGTTGCGGTTGGCGCTTTTGGTGAGGTATCCGACTGCTCCCGCGCTGACCGCGTCGAGGATCGAGGTGTCATCCGCGTAGGTGGTGAGCACGACGACCTGAGTGTTCGGGCACGAGCGCCTGATCTGACGGGTGGCCTCTATGCCGTCGACTCCCGGCATGCGCAGGTCCATCAGTACGACGTCGGGGTCCTGTTCCGTGACGAGGGAGACGGCTTCGGCGCCGCCGGCGGCCGAGCCGACCACGTCGACGTCGTCGAGTTGTCCGAGGATGGCGACCAGCCCGTCGCGTACCACGGTCTGGTCGTCGGCTACGACGACCCTCATGCCCTGACCTCTACCTCGACTTGCCAACCGTCGGTCGTCGGCCCGGCGCGGCAGCGGCCGCCGAGCAGTTCCATGCGTTCTCGGATGCCCTGCAGCCCGTAGCCGGCGCCGGTGGCGGCCAGGGCCAGGTGGTGGGTGGTCGCGAGGTTGGTGACGGTCAAGGTGACGGTCTCAGCCCCGAACTCGACGCTGATGGTGACGGGCGCGCCCGGGGCGTGCTTGGCGGCGTTGGTCAGGGCTTCTTGTGCTGCGCGATACAGCGCCAGGGCGGCCTCGGGCGCCAGGGGGCGGGGCGACCCGACGACCGAGAGCTCGGCCGCCCGGTCGGCGGCCAGCGCGGCGAGCTGGTCGGTGAGCGGGATCGGTCGCTCCCTGAGTGCCCGTACGGCCAGGCGGGTCTCATCGAGGCCGGCCACGACGAGCTGGCGGGTGCGTCGCAGCCGGGCGAGGGCCGCCTCGTCGGTGCCGGCCTGGGCGAGGTCGCCGTCGAGTGCTTCGAGCTGGAGCGACACCGCTCCAAGGGTATGGGCCAGCACGTCGTGGACCTCGCGGGCCAGGCGAGCTCGGTCCGCCAGCGCCTCGGCGCGCTCGTGCTCGACATCGAGCAGGGCGCGCTGGCCGATTCGCTGACGTTCCTGACGGCGGGTCGTGCCGGCGACGAGCCCGGCCAGTGCCGCCGCGAACCCGCCGGCGACCACGTCAACCGGCCCGCCAGACAGGCCGATCGCTGCCGCGATGGCCGCTGGCCCGGCGACGGTCATGGCAAAGGAGATCGGAGGATCGAAACCCACACCGGCGCTGAGCGCGGCGACGGCCGGAAAGACGATGCCCGTCCGGGTGAACGCGGCCAACGCGCCGCCACACACGGCGACGACAATGAGGGCGGCCACCGAAAGCCAGCGACGCCGGGGACCGAGACGCATCCAGCCCAGCCAGCCGATCACTGCCGCTGACATGAGCAGCGCCCCGCTCAGCTCGGCCGACGGTGACAGACCGGCGAGTCGCTGGCCGACGGCGTAGACGGCGACGACCAGCCAGCCGAGGCGGATCACCATCCATACCGGCCTACGACGCGACGAACGGTCAGGACTCATGGCATCCATGATCGTGCACCGAAGCCCTCGGCTTCGGCTCCACGACTCCGCCGGGCTGACGACGTCGGAGCGCCGCTGCTCGCAGGCCGAGCAACCCGTAGCGGGCGACCACCTCGCACAGCGCCATCAAGATGAACGCCGTCGTGTAGGCGTCCCGCCCTACGATGTGATACGCCGCGCTGAGGCGGTGGATCTCCGAGCCTCCTCCATGCAGGGCGTACAGCCCGAACGCGAGCCTTGACCCCGTCCCGAGGACCCACAACACGATGGCCAGTGGCCCCGCTTTGGCGATGGGCCGGCCATCAGGACCGGTGCGCACCGTGGTGACCAGTCCGCTCGCACAGCCCAGGACCACCCCCGCGGACGCGCACGCCACCGTGAAGGTCACGTCGTTGCCCGCCGTCGGGATGTTATGGAGGTAGCGGACGGCGAAACCGACCACGATGGCCACCGGCACCAGCAGAGACTTCGCCGTCAGCGGCCGCCCCCGAACCTGGCGGAAGATCAACGCGATGAAGACGGCGCTGAAGATGTAGTCGCTGGCGGTCACCCCAACACTGTCGGCGCCAGGTCTGCTTCGGGCGTCTACCCGTGGATGGAATGCCGGGTGGATTCATCTCCACTCCGGGGGTGCCGAGAACCCCGTCAGCCAAGCTCAAGGGACTAGCCGGTATTCGTGGACGAGGCCGCTCGCACCTTCCAGGCGGTCGTCCTCGCGAGGTCTGGCTCTGTCCCCGGTCGGGCCAACCGGGCGCTGGCGTTCAGCTGCCCTCGGCGAGGCGCGCCAGAGCGTCCAGCTCGGCTCGAAGGTTCGCCGCCGTGTCTGCGGGATCGACACCTGCCAACAGCGGCAGCGTCATGATGACGACGCTGCCGCCGCCGGGACGCGGCACGGCGCGGATGTAGGCGCCTCCCTCACTGCCGGGGGCGAGCTCGCGCAGGTAGTCCACGGTGCGCGAGTCGCGGCTCACGACGACTCGCAGGTCGAATGCCCGACCGTCCTTGATCGCCCGCCAGCCCGAGCGATCATCTCCGACGACCGTGTCGGCGAAAGCCGGCGCCCACTCGGGTATGCGGTTCGCCTCGGCGAGCAGGGCGACGACCACGTCGGGATCGGCTTCGCTCTCGATGCTCTGGGTCTCGGTCCGTCGGTCCACGCCGCGACGTTAGGCGCCGCTTGCGGGGCCGGCTGCCTGATGCCCGGTGACCGATCGGCTTGCGGGGTGAGCAACCGGTTCTGGACTTTCGCCGCGTCGGCGATGGAAGCGGTCTTGGGAGATGGCCGCGCCGACGAGGATGAGCAGTCCGCCGACGGGTTCGTACCACGTGACGGGTTCGTTCAAGAAGGCGGCGCCGACGATGATGGCGAACAGTGGGATCAGGTAGGTGACGCTGCTCGCCACGGTGGCCGGGGCGTGGCTGACGACGTGGAAGTTCAAGATGTAGGCGACCCCCGAGCCCAACACGCCGAGGGCAGCGAGGGCGAGAAGCGAAGAGCCCGGGATGTGTTGGTGGACGTGGCCGGCGACGGCGGCGATGGGCAGGAGCTGGACGGCGCCGCAGAGCACTTGGCCGGTGGCGAGCGCGACGGGCGGGTCGGCGAGCCCGGCGAGGTGGCGGCGGGAGTAGGGGAAGGCGATGCCGTAGCAGGCGACGGCACCCAGGCAGGCGCCGATCCCGAGCAGCTCTCCGCCGCCGAGCCCGTGCCACACGCCGACCACGACGAGCACACCGGCAAAGCCGATAGCGAGCCCGGCGATGATTCTTGGGTTGGGTCGTTGCTGGCGAAAGATGGTGAGTGCGGCGAGCAGCGTGGCGAGAGGGGTGAGGGCGTTGATGATCCCGGCGAGCACTGCGGAGATGTGGGTCTCCCCGTAGGAGAACAGGGTGAACGGGGCGCTGTTGAGGAACACGGCGAGCACGAACAGATGTCCCCACGTGCGCGCCCGGCGAGGCAGCCGGGTGCGAGTGGCGGCCGCGACGACAAGGAGGGCGATGGCGCCCGCGGCCAGGCGGGCGAAGGCCACGTCGAGCGGTGAGACCGCTCGTAGCCCGAGCTTGATCCACCAGAACGAGCACCCCCAGATGGCGCCGAGGATGATGAACGATGCGGGCCAGGGAAAGCTCCGCCTCTTCCTGGTGCGCCGCTCGGGGGCTATGACGTGCTCGGACGTCACGGTGTGTGACGGGGGTTGAGGCGACCCGCAGCGCCTGTCTCCGGGAGATCCCTCACCAGCCGCGGACAAACCTGGCGTGGCGTGGGTGTCTTCCCAAGCCGCCGCTCGGCCGAACCAGCCCGCCGGTCGAACCGGGTCCGCGGGGACGAAACTGGCGGATCGGCGCCAAGGGGCCCACCAACAGATCCTCGATGCCTGATACTCCGTCCGCCCGATGTCCCAAGATGTGGGCCGGTCGACTGAGAAGGCTCGCGGTCTCTTGTCGCCCGCCGCCGGCGTCCGGCGAGGAGGAGACGACGAGGTGAGACGGCGAGCATGACCCGATCAAGGCGAACCGTGATATGCCCGCCGTAGTTCACGATGCGCGCTCGACGCTGAACATGTAGCAGCCAGCGAGCACGTTGCGGGCGTGGAGAGAGGCGACCTCGGGCATCGAGAAGAGCTCGTCGATGACGGCCTCGGCGACAGCTCCTTCGGCTATCTGGTTGCCGACCTGTCTGCCTTGGGCGTCGTAGGCCCGGAAGAGAAGCTGGCGGTGACGGAACCCTTCGGGGTAGGCGTCGGGCGTCCGGTAACCCTCGCAGTGATCGGCGTGGATCCATACTGGTCCGAGCTCCATATACGGCCCGCCGATCTGTGCTGGTTGGTGGGCGATGAGCGCCACCTTCTCGCCGAGGCCTGCTTCTCGCAGGCAGCAGCGCAGCGGCGTGCCACCGGCGTCCTCGTTCGCAACGGTGGTCACGGCGTTGCCGAAGTCGTCGCTGCCTTTGGTCCTGATCGCCTCCAGATAGGCGGGGTCGAGTGCCCGGATGCGAAAGCTGGTCGTCACCGGTATCGTCTCCTTCTCGTTTCATCTTCAGGTGCACAACGTCTGGGGACCAGGTTTCGTGAGGCGCGATCCGCGGGATCATGCGCTCAGTAGGGCTGACAGCGGGGGCCGGCCCACGGATGCAGCAGTGCGAGCAGTTGCCGGATCTCACGTCGCAGCGCTGGTTGACGTTGAATGGGGCATGCACGGTCGACACGTGTGGACATCTCCTCCTCGGCCGGCGTCTCCCGGTGACCGAGCGTGAGCCTCCCGCCCTTCGAAGTCGTCGTCGCCGAGCACGGGCCGGCCGTGCTGCGGATCTGTCGAGCAGTGGTCGGCGCCCACGACGCCGAGGACGTGTGCTCTGAGACCTTCCTCGCCGCACTGGCCGCCTATCCCAGGCTGGAACCCGATAGCAACGTGCGGGGATGGCTCGCCACCATCGCGCACCGAAAGGCGATCGATCAGATCCGAAAGAGAAACCGTGGCCCGCTACCGGTCGAGCGGCTGCCCGAGGCGCCAGGGCGCTGCGGTGAACCCGCCCCTCGCGACGACGACCTGTGGGACGCCGTCGCCTCCTTGCCGACCAAGCAGCGCGGAGCCGTTGTCTACCACTACGTGGCCGGACTCCCCTATGCCGAGGTCGGCCAGATCCTCGACTCGAGCGAGGCGGCGGCGCGACGAGCCGCCGCCGACGGCATGCGAGCGCTTCGCTCGACCGTGACCCGGGAGACATCATGACCTTCGAGCGCGACATTCTCACCCGGCTGGGCCAGCACGACGACGAGTCGGTGGAGTCGATGGCGCGCCTCCACGCCCGACTGGTCGAAGCCGCCTCGAGCGAGGATCTGCTCGACGTCGCCTACCGCATCCTCGACACCCCCGTCGGCTCGCTCCTCCTCGCCGCGACCACTGTGGGAGTTGTCCGCATCGCATTCGACGCGCAGGGCCACGATGCAGTGCTCGACGACCTTGCCCGCAGGGTGAGCCCCCGGGTGCTGCGAGCCCCCTCCCGGCTCGACCCGGCGGCCCGGCAATTAGACGAGTACTTCTCCGGGCGGCGCCACAGCTTCGAGCTGCCGCTCGATCTGCAGCTCGCGCACGGGTTCCGTCGCCTGGTCCTCGGCCGGCTCGCCGATCTCGACTATGGCTCGACGGTTTCCTACGCCGCCGTGGCAGCTGACCTGGGCAATCCCAAGGCGGTGCGGGCGGTCGGCACCGCGTGCGCCACCAATCCAGTGCCTGTGGTGGTTCCCTGCCATCGAGTCGTTCGCAGCGACGGGAGCACCGGTAGCTACGTCGGCGGGGTCGAAGCCAAGCGCGCCCTGCTCGCCCTCGAAACCGCCAATCGACTGTGACGACCGCCGGCGCTGAGGGGTTGCGCTGCACCCTTGCTCGGTAGTGCTCGCGGTGGGCGACCCGCAGCTGACCGACCAGGGGGAAGCGGACCGCTACGCCGAGTGGTCCTCCAGGCTGGCGTCACGAACGAAGGTCGGCGGTGCGTCGCAGGGTGTGGGCGTGGCCGGGGAGGTGGTGGTCTGCTCTGGCCGTGAGGAGCTCGGCCCAGGTGGTGGCACCTTGGTGGGTGAGCTGGCCGTGCTGGTCATGGAGGAGGAGCTGCACGGTAGTGGTGCCGACGGTCTCGGGGATGCGGCGGTGCCTGTCGATGAGCTCGTCGGCGTTGTGGCCGATGGCTTGGATGCGCTCTGCGTGTGGGAGGGACGCGAGCACAGCCGCGATGGCGTCGGGGTCCATGGCGTGGCGGTTGTCGACGGTGAGGGTGCCGGCCCCTGCGAGCAGGTGGTCGGCAGCGGCGACAAGGACCGGGTCGCTC
>JAJYMM010000155.1 GCA_021787035.1 Actinomycetes bacterium | reverse complement strand
TACGCCTGGCACCGCTCGGGTGGGCCGGCGGGGTGGGCCGGCGGGGTGGGCCGGCGGGGTGGGCCGGCGGGGTGGGCCGGCGGGGTGGGCCGGCAAAATGTAGCAACAGTGGCTCCGCAAAGGCCACTATCGTTACATTTTGAGGCGATTTTATCGTTCAAAAGTGCCGACAGTGGGACGCGGCGCTCGACTCTTGTTACCTCCAATTCGAATAATTCGAATAATTCGAATAATTCGAACGCACGCCGGGCGCTGGTCTGCGGCTCAGCCCTCGCCGGCGAACCACGGCAACACGGTCGTCCGCCACGCCGCGATCCGAGCCAACGTGGCCTCGTCGCAAGGCACCGGATCAAAGAGCGTGCCGCGACGAACCTGCCAATCGCGAGCAACGTCTACGACGGCCTTGCCGCTCGCCAAGGCGGCCGCCTGCACTGCCGCCCCATAGGCAACCAGCTCGCCGGCCTCCACCACTAATAGGGGCCGGCCCGAAAGGCGGCGTACCGTCTCCTGCCACGTCCGGCCTCGGGCGCCACCCCCGATCAAGAGGAGGGGTGCCTCTCGTGACTGGGCCGCCCAGCCATCGAGCAACGCGGTCGCCTCGAGCAGCGTGGCCACCAAACCCTCGTATGCAGCCTGAAGCACCGAACGCTTGTCGGTCTCGTAGCGCATGCCGGCAACGGCGCCTGTGGCCAAGGGCACATTGGGGGTCCGCTCCCCGCCGAGCCAGGGGAGGAACACCACTTGCCCCGACGGCACAACGTCATCGCGCCCGAGCCCGAGCCATTCGGATATCTGGTCTATTGCCACGGTTGCGTTGAGGGTGCACGCAAGGGGGAGGTAACGGCCGTCAGCGCCGGCAAAGCCTGCCACCGTCCCGGTCGGATCCACGCTCGGTGCCGCGCCAGGAGCAAAGACAGTGCCCGAGGTGCCAAGCGAGACCCCGGCTTCTCCGGGTTGGAGCGACAGTGCGAGCGCCGCGGCAGCGTTGTCGCCAGCGCCACACGCCACCGCTGTACCACGAGCCAGCCCGAACTGCGCCGACGCAGCTGGCCCGACCTCGCCCGCGCTGCCCTCGGGTCCAAGGACCCCAGGCAGGTAAGCCTCTGGCAGGTCGACCGAAGGCAGCGCCAGCACTCCCGCGTCGTAAGACTCCGTGGCAGGGCTCCACCAACCGGTCCCTGAGACATCGCTCCTATCGGTGAAGTGACCACCCGACAACCGGTAGGTCAAGTAGTCGTGAGGCAGCATCACCCTGCGGACAGCGCCGGCTATATCGGGCTCTGTGCGCCTCAACCACGCCCAGTGGGCGACGGTGAACGAACTGGTGAGCACGGACCCGACCCGCTTCGCACACTCGTACGGTCCGCCGAACTCTTCAACCAAACGAGCAGCGTCAGCGGCGCCGCGAGTGTCATTCCAGAGGGGGGCCTTCCGCAGCGGTCGTCCGGCCTCGTCCAGCACTACCAGACCGTGCTGCTGGCCCCCGATCGAGATCGCGGTCACCTCGGCCGCCCGACCGGTCTTGTCGAGCGCTTCGGCTAGGGAGGCCTCCCACTCCGCCGGGTCCGTTTCACGAGCTCCGCCGGTCCCCTCTACGGGATGGCTGGCGGCGCCAGCGGCCACGAGACGGCCGTCGTCTTGGTCTACAACTAGGACTTTTGTCGACTGCGTAGAACAGTCAACTCCGGCGACTAGACCCATGTCCGCAGCGCCCTTAGTGCGCCCGACGCACGGCAGCAGAAACGGCTACGACGCAACGCTGCGAGTAGGGCGCCACCTCGCCCGAGAGCGCGACGACCTGCTCTTGGCGGATCGCCGCCGCTGAAGATCCCGTCTCAAAGCGGAACTCGCCCGGCTCGACTACATATCGCATCTCGTCATCGTAGAAGGCGAGGCGGCTCGGGTGCACCCCGAACTCGACCGCCGCCTCTTCCCCAGACTGGAGTGCCACCCGCGTAAACCCGGCGAGCTGGCGCTCGGGGCGAGCGACAGATGCGACGAGGTCCGAAACGTACAGCTGGACGACCTCTTCCCCCTCGCGCTCACCGGTATTTTTTATCCTGACGGAGACCTGTAAAGGGGAGACCGTATCCGTCGCCACGACCGACAGCGCCGAGTGCTCGAAGGTCGTGTAGCTCTCGCCGTGGCCGAAGGGAAACAGCGGTGTGTGGTCGCAGTCCGTGTAGTCGCCGTAGAACATCGACCTCGCCCCGCCCGAACGGTGGCCGTTGTAGAGAGGAACCTGTCCCGTCGCCCGAGGCAGGCTGACTGGCAGCCTCCCAACCGGTGGGCGCCGCCCGGTCAGCACGTCGGCAAGGCCGTTCCCACCCTCCTGGCCGAGGGGCCAAGCGACTAGCAAGGCGGACGCCTCAGATGCAACTTGGGTGAGCACATGGGCCCGGCCGCTCATCACGACTACCACCGTCGGAGTACCCGTCGCGGCGACCTCGGACACCAACTCCTCTTGGACACCGGTGAGTCGAAGGTCCGTCGCATCGCGAGCCTCACCAACAGTCGACCCGCTGGAGAGCCCGGAGCGGCCTCCCACCACGACCACGGCCACTTCTGCCGCCTGGGCCGCCGCGATCGCAGCGGCAAAACCGCTCCTGTCCTCGCCCGAAACTTCACAACCCTTCGCGTAAATGACCCTTGTAGCCGGCCCGAACGCACCGCGGAGGCCCTCGAGCGGGGTCACGTGGTCCGTGTAGTACAAACCAGGTTGGAAGGCGCCCTTCCCGCTTGGCAGGTAGATGAGCTCGGACTGCCCCGTAGCGGCACCGTCATGCTTGGCTGCCTCTTCGGCTGCGTGTTCAAGCAACGCCTCTTGGTGGGCCGGGTAGTGGTAGTCACCCTGCAGGAGCCGCCGGTCGTCCGCCGCCGGCCCGATGACGGCCACGCTTTCCAAGCCGCCGCGAAGCGGAAGGACGCCGTCATTTGTGAGCAGTACTACGGCGCGTGCTGCAGCAATTCGCGCGAGCTCAACGTTGGCCGGGTCCTTAAACGCCGTGGCAACCCTACCGGGGTCCACGTAAGGGGACTCGAAAAGGCCAAGGCGTACTTTTGCCGTGAGCACCCGGCGCACTGCTGTGTCAACCACCTCGATCGGGACTCTGCCCGCTTCGACCGCACATCTGAGCGGCTCACCAAAGCAGTCGAGTGCCGGCAACTCGAGGTCGAGGCCGGCAACAAGCGCCTTCACTGCAGCCTCAGCTTTATCGGCTGCGAGCCTATGGTAGGTACGAAGCAAGTCGACTGCGAAGTAATCAGCCACCACCAAGCCGTCGAAGCCGAGCTCCGTACGGAGGAGGTCGGTAAGGATTTCGCGTGACCCGCTGCCGGGGAGCCCGTCTATGCAGCTGTAAGAGCTCATGACCGAGGCAAGGCCTGCGTCCCTTATGGCGGCCGCGAAAGGCTCCGCGTACACCTCGCGCAGCTCTCGCCGGCCGAGCTGCACTGGCGCGTGGTTGCGTCCCCCCTCGGATAGCGCGTGCCCGAGGAAATGCTTGCCCGTGGCCAGCACCCCCTGGGAAAGGTCACCCGTCTGCATGCCGCGCACGTAAGCGGTGCCGAGCGCACCGGCAAGGACTGGGTCTTCCCCATAGGTCTCTTCCACCCTCCCCCAGCGTGGGTCGCGTGCCACGTCGAGCACTGGTGCAAGGCTCTGGCGGGCCCCGACCGCGAGGAGCTGGCGACGGGCCACGCCAGCCACCTGCTCGACCAGATCGGGGTCCCAGGTGCAAGCCAAACCGAGTGCCTGGGGGAACACCGTCGCATCTCTTGCGCAGTAGCCGGCGAGAGACTCTTCATGGACGATCACGGGCACGCCGAGGCGGGTGCGTTCGACCGCAAGCTTTTGGATCTGGTTGAGCAGCTCAGCGCTCTGGGACGGGCGAAGCCCCGTTGTCGCCCCGATCCTCGTAACTTGACCCACGCCATGAGGCACCACCGCCAGTGCAGCCTCCTCGTCGAAGCGGCCGTCAGACAGCAGGTCCGGGAACTCGACGGCCCCGAGCTGGGCTATTTTCTCGTCGAGCGTCATGTGGGAGAGCAGATCTTCGACGCGCTCATCGACCGAGCGGGCAGGGTCCGTGTAAGCGTTGGCATAAGTGGCCAATTCATCACCTCAGAGCGAAGCCGCCGATCCCCTTCACGAACTGGCGGCGGAGGGCTAAGTACAGGATTAGGAGTGGTACTACAGAAAACACCACGCCCGCCATCACCACCGGCACGTTGACCCCATAGCCAGACGCGGTCGTCGAGATCTTGAACAGGCCGAGCGGGAGTACAGCGTCGTCGACAGCCATCGCATCAAAGAGCTCGCTTGCTTGGTGGCGGCACTGGCAGGCACGGCGCCAACCCCGAAGGTAGCAACGGTGGCGGCTGCCAGCGCGGCAGCCGTGAGGGCGCGGCAGCCGTGAGGGCGCCCCTGCGGCGAGCGAGCGGCGCGTGGACGATCCCGGAGTCATTTGTCATTCCTCCCTGGTCCTTGGTTCGAAACTTTCGGCCAAGATAAGGATCGTTCGGAACTGAGGTCATGATCGCGCGGCAACCAGCCCCTGTCAAGTGGCGCCGCAGCTTCCAACTGAAGGCTTTAGCCCCTTGTCAAGGCCATCATACCCACCCGGCGGTGGCTTCCCACAATGAACGGCCCCCGAATCTATTTCGCTTCGCTATCCCCTCACGCAGGAACACTGGCGCTTCCGGTGAGTGCAAGCGGCGCTAGGCTCACGTCGATGCCTCGCCGCAGGAGAGAGGGACCAGACACCCCCGAAGCCGGACACGGCAGAGGAAGGCGCGTCACCATCGCGCACATCGCCGCGGCAGCTGGTGTCTCGCCGTCGACGGTCTCTAAGGTCCTCAACGGAAACTCGGACGTGTCCGCGGCGACGCGCCAACGGGTGCAGTCGTTGCTCGCAGAGCACAGCTACGAGCGACGCTCCTCGGCCCAGGCGGAGCCGCCCCTCCTGATCGACCTGGTCTTTCAGGAGTTGGAAAGCCCCTGGGCCATGGAGATAATAAAGGGTGCGGTGCAAGCGGCCGGCGAGGCAGGGCTCAACGTCGCTCTCACCTCGCTGTCTGAGCACGACACCACCCGACCGTGGCTCGACCATATCTGCGCCCGAGGCACTCAAGGGGTCATCTTGCTGCTCGCCAACCTGGACCGGCGCCAAAGAGCAGAGCTGCGGTCGCGAGGGCTCCCTTTTGCCGTGGTTGACCCCCGTGGTGAGCCCGACCCGAGCATCACGACCGTAGGGGCGACCAACTGGTCCGGCGGTTTCAATGCCACCCGCCACCTAATCGAACTCGGGCACGAGCGTATTGGCATGATCTCGGGACCGCTCGACCTTCTCTGCAGCCGCGCCCGCATGGACGGCTACCGCTCCGCCATGGAATCAGCGGGCCTCTCCATCGACCCAGACCTCATGGCCTGGGGCGACTTCCATGTGGACGGAGGGTTCAAGGCCGCCATGACGATGCTCTCGTTGCCCAAGCGCCCAACTGCGCTCTTCGCCGGCAGCGACCTACAGGCGCTGGGGGTCCTGGAGGCTGCCAGGCTGCAGCACGTGAGAGTACCAGCGGATCTTTCCCTGGTAGGGTTCGACGACCTCCCCCTTTCCACCTGGACTTCCCCCCCACTCACCACCGTGCGGCAACCGCTGGCCGACATGGCGGCGACCGCTGTTCGTCTCGTGCTCGCCCACGGGGACGGCGCCCGCGCCCAGAGCATCGAGCTCGCAACGAGCCTTGTCGTCCGGGAGACCAGCGCCCCACCGGGCTGATTTGCCAGGCCCGCCCTAGCGCGCAAGGGAGGAAGCCCGTCTCGGAGAGCGACTTGCGAGCCACCTCAAAGCGGCTACGGTCGTCATATGCCATACGACAAGGGGACGCGTCGGGCACTTGTCGTGCGCGGCGGGTGGGAAGGCCACGACCCCTTCACGACGACCGAGCTGTTCACCCCTTTCTTGAAGGACAGCGGCTTTGACGTGATGCTCTCAGACACCCTCGACGCGTACTGCGACGAAGCCACCATGCGCGAGGTCGACCTGATCGTGCAGTGCTGGACCATGGGCCACCTGAGTGCGCAGCAGCTCACGGGCCTGGAGGCAAGCGTTAAGGCCGGCGCGGGCTTCGCCGGTTGGCACGGCGGCATCGTTGACAGCTTCCGGGACAGTGCGGGCTACCTACAGATGACGGGCGGCCAATTCGTGGCGCACCCCGGCAACATGGTCGATTACGAGGTCGAGATCTTGCCCGAGAAATCTGGTCACGAGATCGTGAGAGGCCTCCCTAACTTCTCCCTCCATACAGAGCAGTACTGGGTGCTCGGCGACCAGCTAAACGACGTGCTCGCCACCACGCGCTTTTCGGCGAGTGACGCAACTCCCTGGGCAGAGCAATTCGTCGTGCCCGCGATCTGGACCAGGACGTGGGGAGAGGGCAGCGTGTTCGTATGTACGGTGGGTCATTGCACAGCCGACCTCGAAGTACCAGAAGTCCGCACGATAGTTCAGAGGGGACTGCTCTGGGCGAGCCGCTAAGGGTAGGCATCGTCGGCTGCGGGCAGATATGCGCCGCGTACCTGAAGACCTTCGAGCGGCTGGCCGGAGTGCGGGTGACAGCTTTCGCCGACATGGAGACCGGGCGCGCCATGGACGCTGCCGATCGAGTGCCAGGAGCCCGTGCACTCGCACCCGAAGAGCTAGCAACCAGCCCTGACGTAGACATCGTCGTCAATCTCACGGTTCCCGCGGCACATTACGGGGTCGCCCTAATGGCCCTGGCGGGTGGTAAGCACCTCTACAACGAAAAGCCCTTGGCCTCGACAAGAGCGGAGAGCCGGGAGATGATCTCTGCGGCTGCCAGCAGAGGGCTACGTGTCGGATGTGCCCCTGACACTGTCCTTGGCACCGGGATCCAGACAGCAAGAGCCGTGATCGACCAAGGCGGGATCGGTACCGCCCACTCTGCGGTGGCTTTCATGGCCTCCCCGGGCCACGAGGCGTGGCACCAACGTCCCCAGTTCTACTACCAGCAGGGGGGCGGGCCTCTCTACGACATGGGGCCGTACTACCTGACAGCGCTGGTCCACTTGCTCGGCCCAGTGAAGCGGGTCGTGGGCGCGTCCAGCCGGCCACGCCCGAGGAGGGTGGTCGGCTCGGGCCCACTTGCCGGAACGACGTTCCACTCCGAGGTGGACACCCACGTGACCGGGATCTTGGAGCACGCGTCAGGGGCGCTTAGCACCCTCGTGATGAGCTTCGAGCTCTGGGGAGCCCACCTGCCGAAGATCGAAGTCCACGGCACCGAGGGATCGCTGTCGGTCCCCGACCCGAATCGCTTCGACGGCGAGGTAGAGAGGTTCTCGCCGGGGAGCAAGCAGTGGGAGCCAGTAGCAGACGTTGCTGGCTACATTGGGGCGTCACGGGGCTACGGCGTCGCCGAACTGTGTGAGGCGCTTGCCACCGGCCGTCCGCACCGGGCAAACGGCGAGCTCGCGTACCACGTACTAGACGTTATGGCCACCCTTATGGACGCAGCCGATCAAGGTAGATGGCTGGAACTAGAGAGCTCCTGCGAACGCCCAGCCATCGTGCCCCTCTCTGCGCTGGCCCAAGTCGCAGGAGAACCGTCTTAAACACCAAAGCGTAGGCAGCCGCACGGGCTGTGCAGGCATGGCTGAGGTGAACGCAAGGGGAGGAAAACCGAAAACTTTCGCTTCGTCGCGGGACCGGCGAAGCCTTCAGGACGCTTCACCAGACAAGGGCCGGCACCTAGGAGAGAAGGCGTGCACGCCCCTAGACCGGCCGTGCCTTGACACCAGCACGTGGCGGCGCGAGGATCTAGTTCTAGTTACCTGTTCACCGAATGATTCTGCAGCTTACGAACTTTTTCGTAGAAGGGGGCAGACGCGAAACAGAGGAGGCCCCGATTGGCCGTCGTCCATATGCTTTCGCGCCCGGAGCCCGCGGTTTGTGCAGCTAGAAACCACGAGATGGAGGAACAAATGAAACAAGCACACCAAATCAAGTCCACGCTGAAGAAATCCAAGCCCGTAGCGCGCACGGCTGGGGCCGCCCTCTTGGCAACCGTCGCGACGTCGATGGGCATGGGCGCCCTTGGCATCGTGCCAGCAAGCGCCACTACCCATGGCGCTACCCGCGCGCACAGCGTGGCCAAAGTGCCCATCACGCTCTGGACGCTCAGTTCCAACCCGCCAGAGCAAAAGGCTGAGACTGCGGCGATCAACGCCTTCAACAAGACCTACCCCGGTGGCGACGTGACGGTCGACTACGTCGAGAACGGCGCCTACAAGACAAAGATCGCGGTCGCCATGTCGGGCCACAACCCCCCCACCATGTTTTACACATGGGGTGGCCAGATCTTCTACGCTTGGGTGCGGGCCGGGGAGGTAATGCCCATCACGTCCCAGCTAAACAGCGACCCCGCTTGGAAAAATGCCTACCTGAAGACCGTCTGGCCTCTTGCGTCCTACAACGGACAGATTTACGGGGTACCCGACGGAGGCCCAGGGATCGAGCTCATGTTCGCCAACCAGGCCGTCCTCAGCAAGGTCGGGGTGAACTCCGTCCCAACCAGCTGGGGCCAGTTCATGCACGCGGCCGCGGCGTTGAAAAAGGCCGGGCTCATCCCCGTGTCTCTCGCCGGGGCGACGGAGTGGCCGGAGATGATCTGGCTCCAGTACCTGACCCTGCGCTACGGCGGCCCACAGGTCTTCAACAACATCGCCTCCGGCAAGGCGGGGGCCTGGAACAACCCTGCCATCCTGAAGGCCGCTGCCGCAGCCCAGACGCTCGCCAAGGACGGCTACTTCGAACCTGGCTACTCTGCCGTCCACTGGTCCTCCAGCCAAACGGACGAACTGATGGCAGCGGGTAAGGCCGGGTTCCAGGCCATGGGCGACTGGGATTACGGGTCCATGCTCAACGTGGCCCCGAAGTTCGCCAAGTCGTCGAGCTACAAGTTCGCCACCTTCCCCACGGTGCCAGGGGGCCTGGCCAACAACGCCGTCGTCGGGGAGCCCGCCTCGTACTATGCCATCTCGAGCAAGGCTTCGCCCGCGCAAAAGAAAGAAGCGCTGGCTTTCTTCAAGGACGTGACCACCTCGCGTGCCTGGAACGTCAACTACCTAGAAGCCTTCGGCAACACGCCAGACGACGTCAACTATGCGCCTGACCTACTCCACTACGCTGGAGGAACGCAAAACCTCACCTTCTTCCGGATGGCACAGCACGCCACGTACCTCCAGGACTACTGGGACCAGAACCTGCCGAGCGCGGTGGTAACACCCATGCTCACCGACATCGGGGAACTGTTCGACCTGACCATGACCCCCCAGAAGTTCGTCCAGAACATGGACGCCGTCATGGCCAAGAACGGCTAATTAGTGCCACCACAGGCCGCCTTCGCCCGGCTGGGGACGAGGTCGCCCAGCCACACCAAGGCCGCTCCGCCAGCCGGGCGAAGGCTCCTGCGTGGCAGCATTAGTCGAAAGGGCCTTGCAGCCGGCCAGCAAGGCACGACCTGCCCGGTTGCCGATCCGCAACCGGGCAGGTCTCTTGCTCGCTATCGTGGATAGGAGATGCTCCGATGATCGGTAGGGTGGCGCTTCGCAAACCTCGTATCACGTGGTGGGCCGTCTGGTTTATGGCGCCGGCGTGCGTGCTCTTCGTTGCCCTCGTGCTGGTGCCCGTCGTGGTCGCCGTATGGCTTTCCTTTGTAAAATGGAACGGCGTAGGTGCCCAACACTTCGTGGGTTTCTCCAACTGGTCACAGCTATTCAGCGACGCTACAGCCGGCGCATCGCTCGAGCGGACCGGCATCCTCGTTGCAGCGTCTTGGGTCATCCAAGAGCCCATAGCGATCGCCCTGGGCATCTACATAGCGGGACGCCAACGCCACCGGGCCGTCCTGTCCGCTCTCTACTTTTTGCCCTTGCTCATCTCGGGGGCAGGCATCGGCATCATGTGGCAAAACATCCTCTCGCCCATCGGCGGCGGCGTCCAGTACATAGGTGCGCACGTAGGCGTTCTTGGCTTCCTCAACAGCGATTGGCTCGGCAGCACCAATCTCGTGTTCGGCACCGTGGTCGTCCTGGTCGCCTGGGAGTTCATACCCTTCCACACCCTGCTCTACCAAGCCGGCACGAGGGGCATACCGAGCGTCCTCTATGAGGCCGCCTCTCTCGACGGCATCTCGCCCCTCCAGCGCATCCGCTACATCACGGTACCCATGCTCCGCAATACGATCGTGACCTCCTCGACGCTAAACGTCGTGGGCTCGCTCACGATATTCGACGCAATCTACACCCTCACCCAGGGTGGTCCCGGCCAGAGCACCAGGGTCTTCGCCCTCGACCAGTACATTGTGGGCTTTAATGAGATGAACTTCGGTTACGCGAGCGTCCTGGCGGTAGTCCTCGGCATCTTGGGCATCGTTATCTCGCTCATCATAATCAGGGTGACCGGCTTTGGCCGGATGCGGAGCCAGGCGGAAGGGATATGAAGACAGCCAGCGCCCCAAGCGTCTCTCGTCGAGTCGGCTCTGGCACCGACCGAGCGAGCTCCAGTCGCCTCGCTGCGCCGAGGGCACCCTCCTTCCTGAGCCCCCGCACAGCGCGTCGTGGCCTCAGCCTACTCCTGGCGCTCTTATGGCTCATCTTTGCGATCGGGCCGATCTACTACATGCTGATCGTGAGCTTCGAGCCTCAGAGCAGTTACCTAAATAGCAATCCCTGGTTCCCGACGGCAGGCGTCACAGCCGCCAACTACAGCGCAGTGTTTGCCGGAGGTTTCGGCCAATACCTATTGAACAGTGTGATAACGACAGTAGGTACCACGATTTTGGCCGTCACGGTTAGCCTCTTGGCAGCTCATGTGATCGTCCGCCGGACCCGCGGCATTAGCGCCGTGATATTCCGCGTGTTCCTGGTAGGTCTGGCAGTACCGATACAGGCCCTGATCATCCCCCTGTATGTCGAGGTACTGCGGCTAGGCCTCTACAACACGCTCCTCGCGCTGATCATACCGTTGTCTGCTTTCGCCATCCCCCTCACCGTCCTCATCCTCGTCAACTTCCTGCGAGATGTCCCGCGGGAACTGATCGATGCGGCACAAATCGACGGTGCCGGTCCCATCCGCCAACTGACGTCGCTCATCATCCCCGTGGCTAAGCCAGCCATCACGACTGTTGCCATCTACGACGCCCTCACGGCGTGGAACAATTTTCTCTTCCCGCTTATCTTCACGCAGAGCAGCAACGTAGCGGTCCTCCCACTCGCAATCTTCAATTTCTCCGGCGAGCACCTGATCGATATACCGGCGATCATGGCCGCCGTCTTCCTGTCCGCCGCCCCCCTGTTCGTCCTGTACGTCGGGGCCCGGCGCCAGATAATCGGCGGCTTGACAGCCGGGTTCTCCCGCTAGGCCTAATCCCGGCGACCTCCCTCTCGCTCGAGCTTGCCCGCCTGCTTAAAGAGGCGTGCCCGGGCGCACACTCCAGCACCCGGGCATTTGCCAAAGCTCAGCGTGGCCCACACAAGGGCCTGCGCTTCTCGCAACAGTCTGAGGGCTAGCGCACGCCCATGATGTGCTCGATCGCGAGCTGGTCTAGGCGCTCGATGTTGACCTCCCGAGCCCCGGCGGCGTCGCGGTCGAAGTCTTCGTACGCGCTCCTGTCGGCCAGGAACTTCTCCAGGGTTTCACCGGGAGCGAGGGTGGGCTGTGCGAGCGACGGCCACCCAGCAGCGGCCATGGCCTCTTTTACCTCAGGGTCGGCCCGGAACGCCTTGGCCTTCTCCCTCAAGATCAAGTAGTTGCGCATACAACCGGCTGCGGAGACCCAAACCCCTTGGGCTCCTTCGCTTCTCGGCGGCTTGAAGTCGTAATGGCGAGGCCCGTCGTAGCCAGCCGACTCCAAGAGGTCAACCAAGAAAAAGGCCTGCTTCAGGTCGGCGCTCGCAAAGCGGAGGTCCTGGTCGAACCGGGGGCCGTGCTGGCCGTTCAGGTCTATGTGGAACAGCTTCCCCGCCCAGAGGGCCTGCGCGCACCCGTGCACCATATTGAGGGTCGCCATCGTCTCGTGGCCTATCTCGGGGTTGAGGCCGACCATGTCGGGGTGCTCGAGGCGGTAGATGAAAGCGAGGGCATGCCCGATCGAGGGCAGGAGGATATCGCCCCGCGGCTCGTTGGGCTTGGGCTCGATGGCGAAGCGAATCTGGTAGCCCTTGTCGAGCACGTACTCGCAGAGGAGGTCTACCCCCTCCTTGTAGCGGTCAAGTGCGACGCGGACGTCCTTGGCCGCGTCCGACTCGGAACCTTCCCGCCCACCCCACATGACGAACGTCGAGGCACCGAGCTCGGCCGCCAGGTCGAGGTTGCGCATGGTCTTGCGCAGTGCGTAACGCCTGACCGAACGGTCGTTGGCCGTAAAAGCGCCCTCTTTGAACACGGGGTGAGAGAACAGATTGGTCGTCACCATCGGTACGGTCAAGCCAGTCTCGTCCAGTGCCGAGCGGAAACGCTTCAAAGTGACCTCCCTGGCACCCTCGTCGGCGGGGTTGCCCGAGGCGAAGCCGAACAGGTCATCGTCGTGGAACGTGACCCCCCAGGCGCCGAGCTCGGCGAGGCGGTGGACGGCTTCCACCGGGTCGAGTACCGAGCGGGTAGGGTCCCCGAAGAGGTCCTTGCCTCCCCAACCGACGGTCCAGAGACCGAAGCTGAAGTGGTCGTCCTTGGTTGGGACGTAGCGGTCGTTCATTTGAACCTCCTGCCTTTCGTGCGTTGCTCGCAGCCTACCGCCGAGCTAGAGTCTGGGCGAGCCCGCAACTTTCGTTACTGGGGAGAATGTTGCGGCCAGGATGAGTGAACCTTTGAAGGGGAGGTCCCAAACGTGCACGCTCAGTCACGTAAATTGCCGCCACGCCACCATGGCAAGAGCTTGGCCAGGGCGGCGGCCACGCTCGCAACGACGCTGCTCATCGTGCCGACCGCGGTGGCCTCCGCGACCGGCGCTCCGAGCTGGATGGAGGCCACCGGCTTCGCGCAAGGCGCGACGACGGCGGCGCCGGCGGAAGTGAGAGTGGGCACGACCACATACCAAAAGATCGATGGCTTCGGCTTTTCCGATGCCTTTGGGCAGGTGGGCAACCTCGAGGCCATGCCGGCGTCAGTGCGGGGCGCGGTCTTGGACATGTTGTTCAGCCCGACGTCTGGTGCCGGCTTGGACATCGTGCGCTTCGGCCTGGGCGCGAGCGCTGCTAATGGAGGAGCAGGCAGCCTGTCCGACCAGGAGTGGCTCGGGCGGCAGGCCGAGAGGTTTGGGGTACACACGTTTTACGGCGACGCCTGGAGCGCCCCTGCCCAGTTCAAGACCAACGGCTCGCAGGACAACGGGGGGTACCTCTGCGGCCTACCACACGAGACATGCTCAGCAGGTGACTTTCGCCAGGCCTACGCGAACTACCTGGCCGCCGAGTCCAAGGACTTCGCCAAGGCCGGCCTGCCCCTGAAGGCGGTCGACTTCGTAAACGAGCCCGAAAACGCACCGGGCTACGCCTCCATGTTGATGACCCCAGCCCAAGCAGCCAACTTCGTGCCCTACCTCGGCCGCGCACTCCACAAGGCAAGGCTGCAGACGACCGTGGCTTGCTGCGACGCCGAAGGCTGGGCCAACTCGACGGGCTTCGACGGTGCGCAGGCGTATACCCAGGCCGTGCTCTCCGACCCCGAGTCCGCCAGGTACATAGGCCTGATCACGGGCCACGGCTACACCTCGGCGCCGACGTTCCCGCTGACCGCCAAGCGTCCGGTCTGGGAGACCGAGTGGTCGACGTTCCAGAAATGGGACCCGGCCTGGAACGACGGCACGAGCGCGTCGGGGCTCAGCTGGGCCGACCGGATCTACACTGCTTTGACCGCGGCAAACGTCAACGCCTTCTTGTACTGGTGGGGCACGACTACCTACACGGAAAACGGGGACAACGAGGGCCTCATAGTCCTCGGCACCCCGAGCGACCCAACGGCCGGCACATACCAGGCAGCCGCTCGGTTGTGGGCCTTCGGGGCGTTCAGCCGCTTCGTGCGGCCCGGAGCCGTCCGCCTCGCCACCACAAGCTCGGACCCCAACCTCGAAGCAGTGGCTTTCCGCAAAGGACAGGGCACCGTAGTCGTCCTAGTCAACAACGGTAGTTCTAATGTTCAAGTGCACGTCACCTTGCCCAACGCGGACTTCCCGGGTTCCACCGCCTCGGCCCAGCCCTACCTGACAGACGCCTCGGACGACGGGACGACAGAGCCACCCGTAACGGTTACTAATGGCAGCTTTACGACCACCGCGCTGGCCGGCGCCGTGGTTAGCTACGTGATGGGCGTCGCCCCGCGGCCCCCGGCAAAGCGGGCCGCGCTCTTTGGAGCACCGACCGACTGATCGCTCAGGCCGGCAGCGCCTCGCGTAGGACGGCGCAAAGCTCCTCGTCTACCGTGCAGTTGGGAAATGAAAAAGACCGGCCCATAGCCACGAGCTCGTCGTCCGAAAGGCCGGCAAAGAGGCCACCGAACTCCTCCACGAGGCCCTCGGCCAACAAGATCTGCTGGACAAGGAGGTCCGCGTGGCGCTTGGAGCCGCCTGGGTAAGGCTCCCACGAAGGGAACTCCTGGGCGATGCGCTCTGCCAAGGGCCCCATGATGTCTGCGAGCTCACCGCCGGTTTGACCCCACGAATCCACCCCCAAACGCGCCTTCTTGGCCCGGATCTCGGCCGTATGCACCATCCAGGGAGTGCTGTCGCCCACGCGTACTACACCCTGGACACCCACATCCTTGTAGGTCCAAAGAGACCAACTCGCAGCGCGCTCACGGTAGAGGCGCAGCTGGTCGGCCAGTAACCGGAGCCGTCCACGCCTGAGCTCGGGCTCGGCAGCGGCCTTGCCCGTGTAAACCGGGCCGAGCTCCCCCACCCAGGTCGGGACGCCGTGCTCGGCCATGTAGTCATTAAGGGAATCGAACTCCCGCGCGACGACGGCCGCGTCGTAGTACCGGCCACGAGTTTCCCCAGGGTACGGTCCCCCGCTTGCCGCGCCGGGAGCGGGGTACTGGTGCACCGCGTAGACCGAGTTGGGTAGGGGCGGACCGAAGGTCTCGAACTCTCTCGCGTAGCGGTTGCCATCGAGGAACAGGACGTGCCTCGGGTCGACGGCCCGGATCTCAGCCTCCAAGCGCCGATAGAAAGCTGCTAAACGGTGGCCTTCCTCGTCGGCCGGTTCGTTTATCAGGTTGTAACCGGCCACCCACGGCTCGTCCCGGTAGTGCTTCGCGAGCGCGACCCAAAGCGTAGCCACACGGTCTTGGAAATCCCGGTGTTCCCAAAAAAGTGCCCTGTGGCAGCGGTTATCGCTGTGCCAGTGGTGATTTTGCCCTCCGGGGAGGGCATGAAGGTCGAGGATCGTATAGATCCCGTGAGCGCGGCACATCTCGACAGCGCGGTCGAGCCGGGCAAAGCCCTCAGGCCTTATCTCCCGTGGCCGCATATCGTCTTCGAAGTGGTGGTAGTTGACGGGCACCCGGACTGAATTGACCCCGAGATCGGCCAAGAAGGCTACGTCGTCTTCGATGAAAAAGTTGTCGAGGACCGACCCGAGGAGGAGCTCTGCGCGTTGGGGGCCGAGTGCTCGTTGGAGGGATTCACGAAAAGCAGATTCGGTGGAGGGGTAGCCGATAATGAAGTTTTCCATGTTGAGCCAGCCACCGGCCGAGACACCGCGGAGCACAACACTTTCTCCAGATCCGTTTACCAATCGCGAACCCTCTACCGCCAGCCATGCCGACCCTCCCATGCTTACATCTTCGTACCTCGCCTCGACCTTGCGCAAGCTAGCGCCCACGGGCTCCAGTAGGATCAGGCCATGGCCCCGACCGCAAAGCTCGAGACAACCACACCAGCCCAAGCAGGTAAGGATTACCGCATGGGACGGATCTTCGGCTCCGACGGCAGGACCGTTGTCCTGCCGCTCGACCACGGCAGTATGCTCGGGCGCGTACCAGGCCTGGAGGACCCGGTCGCCGCCCTCGAGAGCTTCTCGTCACTATCTTGCGACGGCTTCTTGATAGGCCCGGGCGTGGCGTCCCGGAGCGCCAGGCTCTTCGGTCACCCTGGAGCGAAGGCCCGGCTTTTGACCATCGACTCCTACTGGAACGGGGGCGACGCCGGCCACCCTGCCATGATCGGGACGCTACAGATGGCTGCAGCGCTCGGGGTCGACGCCGTCAAGGTGCTCATGCCCTGGAACCTCCCGCTCCCAGCGCGTGCCCCCATTGTCTCCATGGTCTCCTCCGTCATCGAAGCCGCCGCCCCCTTCGGCATCCCGGTGATGGTCGAGCCGATCGCCTACGAGATGGAGCGTGGCCCTGAGGCGGTGAGGATCGAGGCCGACGGCTGCCGTGTTGCGATGGAGATCGGCGCGGACATATTGAAGGTCGCTTACCCGGGCGACCCTGCGACGCTCGAAGCCTGGTGCCAGGACCTCCACGTCCCGGTAGTCATGTTGGGCGGCCCTAAATCTGGTACCACCGAAGAGCTCGTCTCGATGGTGGCGGACGCAATGAAAGCGGGTGCTAGCGGCATCGTCATCGGCCGCCGGGTCTGGCAGAGGCCGCGGGCCGAAGCAGCCGAACTGCTCAACCAGCTTTCGGCGATCGTCCACGCTTCTTGACGGAGCCGGAGAGGGCAGCTGCTCGCGGTCGGGCCATCTTCACCGTTTTCGAGGCGAGCTTCTAGCCTTCCTCAAGGCTCTCTGCTACGGCCCCCAAAGCGATGGCAAGTGCTTGGCAGCCCGCGTCTGGGTGCCCGAGTGCCCGCTCCGGCACCCAACTAGCCCGCCCTGCCTTGGGCACCATCGATTTGGAGGCTTCCGCGGCTAGCGATGAGGCACGAGCGGCGCTGCGGAGCGCCTCGCTCAACACCACACCGGCCCCGAGCGAGGTTCTGAGGCTCGTGCAAACAGCGTCGAGCCCGTCAAGGACCGTCCGGTCGCCGAGGGAGGCCTTCCCTCGCGCCTGAACGCCCTCCATGGCGGCGGCGAAACACCGCTCGGCGAGCCCGACCTCCGAGGCTCCCTCGCTGGCGACCGCCTTGGCAGCTCTCAGGAACGCGGTGGCCGTGAGGGTCCCCATCGTTGACGGCGCCCGCCTTGCGATCGCCGACCCGCAGGAACTGAGCAGCTGGGCCGCTCCCGTTCCGCCCGCCTCGCCAGCGCCCGGACCGTTGGTCCCCACCTCGGCCGATTCTTCCTCGAGAACCCTGGCGACCTCGCTCATTGTGATACCGAGGTCCCCGTCGCCCGCGTAGCCGTCGAGGCGGTTGAGGTCGTCGGCTTTGGACAAAAGGGCTGCGGCCGCAGCCGACAATGCCCTCGCTAGAGCCGAAGAGGCCATAACAGTCAGCGCCTCACCAGAAACGGCGACTCACACGGCGCGTCGATCAGTCGCAGGAGCTCAGCGTCCAGCCTGAGGAGCGACACCGATGCGCCCGCCATCTCGAGGCTCGTCGCGTACTCTCCCACCCACGCCCGCCGGACCTCGATTTTGGCGGAGGACAGCTGCGAGTGCAACGAACGGAACAGTACATATAGCTCTTCGCGTGGGGTCGCGCCGAGCCCGTTCACGAGGACCGCCACCTCGTCACCTGCCTCGTAGGGCAGGTCGGCTAGCACCTGGCGGGCGAGGTCCGATGCTATCTCCGACGCACTTTCAAGGCGCCCGCGGCGGGTCCCCGGCTCGCCATGGATACCCATGCCGATCTCCATCTGCCCAGCGGGCAAGTCGAAGGTCGCCTTTCCTGCAGCGGGCAGCACGCACGGCGAGAGGGCGACGCCCATGGAGCGCAGGCCGTCGGACGCGCGCTGCGCAACGGCAACCACCTCGTCGAGCGAAGCTCCCTCCTCGGCCTTTGCCCCAGCCACCTTGTACAGGAAAGCGATCCCAGCTATGCCGCGCCGCCGGGCCTCCGAGCCGCGGGGAGCCGACGCCACATCGTCGGCGGCGAGCATCGTGAGGATGGCCGTCTCACCAGAGGAGTACAGCTCGCCAGCCATATCGAAGTTCATAACATCCCCGGAGTAATTACCGTATAGGTAAAGGACACCGGCGCCGCCGTCCACGGCCACCGTCGCCTCCGAGATCTGCTGCGCGCTCGGGGAAGAAAAGACATCACCGACGGCCACGGCGTCAGCGAGGCCATGGCCCACGTAGCCCAAAAAAAGCGGTAGGTGGCCCGAGCCTCCCCCGGTCACGATGGCCACCTTGCCCTTGCGGGGCGCGTCGGCACGCACGAGCACCCGTGGGGCCGGGGAACGGAGGTGTGACGGGTGTGCAAGAAGGAGGCCTTCAAGCATCTCGTCGACGAAGGCCTTCGGTTCGTTGATGATCTTCTGCATCGGCATGGCTGCCATCTTTGCGCGCCTCAAGCCGGGAAGAGCTGTCTGTCGGCAGGAAGTGGGAACTGTCCCGGCCCCTCGAACAGCCCGGCGGCACAGCCACCGAACAATGCCGCCCCCCTGGCGCCCGCCTCGCCGACTGCCGGCCAACGCGCCGTGGGGAGCAGCTCAAGCCTGCGGCGCCGGAGGCCGGTGCAATTGGCCCAGCCGCCGGAGAACACGAGTTCTTCTGCCGGGCCGGCGAAGGCGCTCGCAACCTCGACCGCTCGGGCGGCGTTGGAAACGACCACTTCCATGGCAGCACTCCAGAGGGCCTCGGGGGTCACATCGGGGTGAAGGCCAGTGATAGAAGGGTCCTCAAAAAAACCATTGCTAACCACGCGAAGGCGCCCGGGGGCGACGGCCCGGGCGCGGTCGTCAAGCCGGTCGACAGCCGGAGCGCCGGCCACGCCGATGAGCCGCAGCAGACGGTCAAGCAACAAGCCCAACGGGTGACCTATGAGCAAGGCGTCGTGGCCCGGCACGGCATGCCAACTGACGCAGAGCCCAACGCTAACCGCCTGGGCGGTGGCGTCCCCGTCAAGAGGGGTGACGGCTCGGACGATGGCTTCAGACGTACCGCAAGAGTCCAGCACTTGCGCCGCCGTGATGGCTCCCGTGCCGGCTGCCGCCGAGAGGTGGTCGTGGCCCGCCGAGGTGAGAGCGGCACCTTCGAGACGCCCAAGGGCAGACGAGAGACTTGCCACAGGACTGACCCAAGCACCACCTGAGCCGGGGGCGAGGTCCCTGGCCTGGTCCAGATGGGCCTTACCCACCCTTTCCCCCGCCTGGACGAGACGCGGGAAGGAGCCTCGCGGTACACCAGACCACTCGATCGCATCGTCCCACCACCGCCGGCCTGGGACATCGACCGCTCCGGTCCTAGATGCAAGGGAGGCCTCGGAAGCCTGCTCCCCGCCGAGGGCGTGCACCACCCAATCTGCCACGCTCATGACTCTCGCCGGGGCTGGCCAACCTTGCCGAGAGAGCCACTTCAATTTGGCCAAGGTGCACAACGCGGACGCAGGAAGCCCTGTGTGGCGAGCGAAACCGTCGCCTCCGAAGGCTTCCTCGAGAGCGGACGCCTCCTCCTCCCCACGGGTGTCGTACCAGACGATCGAGGGACCACAAGGGCGGCCGTGTTTGTCCAAGAACACGGCCGTCTCGGCCATGCTCGTGACGCCCGCCCCCACTACCGGCCCCGGGGGCGCAGCTTCAAGAGCTTGGGCGGTGGCCCTAAACACCGCCGACAGCAGACCGAGCGCACTCGTCTCGGCACCTGTGGCCACTTGTTCCCACGGGGTAGGAGCGCTTCCCCAGGAGAGCTCACGCCCGTCGACATCCAAGACTGCCGCCTTGGTCCGCGTCGTCCCGATGTCCACTCCAAGAAGGAGATCGCGTGGGCCCGCCACTTCAGCCACGCGTGCGAGCAGGCCGGCGCCTTGGGGCCGCGACTTGCCGCGCTTTTAACTCGCCCGACCCTCGGGCGACAACCGTCGTAGGGATCACGCTCTTTCGTGGGGGCCCGTTCATGCCGTCGATCCGATCACAGACCAAGCGCGCCGCCCTGCGGCCGACCTCGGCTTGGTCGTAGGATACAACCGTCACTGGCGGCGAGAGCAGGGGCGCAAGCTCGAAGTCGTCAAAGCCGACAAGGGCCACCGGCCGGGACATGGCACCAAAACACTGGAGAGCACCGAAAGTGATGCGGTTGTTGCATGCAAAAAGCGCCGTGGGCGGGTCCGGGAGCTCCAATAACTCCCGAACGGCCGCCGCTGCGCTCCTGCTGTCGTGGCACCCGAGGCGCACTGGTGCGTGCCCTGCGTCGATGCCGGCATCGGCCAAGGCAACTTCGTAGCCACGCAATCGCTCCGCGGTCGTGTAGATGTCTGGCAAGTCACCGACGAAACCCACCCGGCGGTGCCCGTAGGACAGCAGGTGTTCGACCCCGCTCCTAGCCCCTCCGAAATTGTCAAGTAGTACGGTATCGGCGCCAAGGTTGTCCGGTGGGCGGTCGACAAACACTACAGCGGTACCATGGCCGATCTCAGGGGCGAGGAAGCCGTGGTCCCCGCGCGTGGGCACGACGAGCAAACCGGCGACGCGCTGCTCGCAGAGCATCTCGAGCAAGGCCCGCTCCCGGGCGGGGTCCTCGTCGGAGCTCCCGGCGACCACGAGAAGCCCCCGGTCGCGCACCTCCTCCTCGACACCACGGGCGATAGCCGAGTAGAAGGGGTTGGACACGTCCTCGGTGACGAGCCCTAGCATCTGGAGCACCCTCTGCTGGCGTAGCGCCCTCGCATGTTCGTTGCGCAGGTAGCCCAGCCGAGAAATAGCCTTCTGGACCTGCTTAGTGGTGACCGGTGCAACGCTGCTCTCACCGTTTACGACCCGCGACACTGTCTTCAGGCTCACCTTCGCCTCCAGTGCCACGTCGCGCATTGTCGGGCGCCCGGCACCCCTCCGACCCTTGCTTGACAAGCTCGCCTTCACCTGTTACGAATGGTCCTGTCAGTGGACAACGTTGTCATAGCGACCGTAGTACCGTAGCATTGCTCGGCCGCCATTGCTCGCCCTAGCGTCGCGGTGACCACAACCCATCGGTTGGATGGTGCTACGGTGATCGCCCGCCAGGTAAAGGTGCCAGGAGGGGGCAGTTGGAGGACCAGGAGCTACCAGGGGGGACCGACGCCGGATCTTCCAACGGCGCCGCGCCGGCACCCAGAAGCGGCGCCAGCGGAGTGGTCCCCACAATCGCAGTCCGCGGCATCACCAAGCACTTCGGGTCAGTCCAAGCGCTCCGAGGCGTAGACCTCGAGATCTACCCAGGCGAAGTAGTGGGCCTCGTCGGTGACAACGGGGCCGGCAAGTCGACGCTGGTCAACATCATCTCGGGCGGCCTCCAGCCCAACGCCGGGACGATCTCCGTCGAAGGCAAAAGAGTGACCTTCTCGTCTTCGCTTGAAGCCCGCCGCCTCGGGATCGAGACGGTTTACCAGGATCTGGCGTTGGCGCCAGACCTCTCTGTCTGGGCAAACATCTTCCTCGGGCGCGAACGGTCGGTGAAAGGGCCCCTCAGGTGGTTCGGCTGGCTCGACCGCAAGACCATGGCCAAAGAGGCACAGGCGGACCTCGACCGCACACGTATACGGATCGACTCGGTCAACTCCCTCGCCGGGCGGCTGTCGGGTGGCCAGCGCCAAGCCATCGCCGTCGGTAGGGCAGTCGCTTGGGGGTCCAAGGTCGTCCTCATGGACGAACCTACCGCGGCACTTGGCGTCGAGCAGCAGGAGCGGGTCGGCCAGCTAGTTGAATCAGTTGCCGGCCAGGGCGTACCTGTTTTGCTCATCAGCCACAACCTGCCGCAGGTCTACCGGCTCTGCAAACGCGTGATCGTGTTATTCCAAGGTCAGGTCGTGGCCAACCTCCAGCGCGACGACAGCACCGTGGACGACATCGTGAGCTGGATCACTGGTGCCGCCTTGGGGACCAAGACCCCATGAGCTCGACTTTCCTAAACAGGCCTGGGGGGTCCTCGTAGTGCCTGTCAAGCTCCCGCCCGCCTTCTCGCCGCCAGGCACCGCCGCCTCACCTCGCGTAGCCAGACGAGGCGAAGAGCGCCCGGCGTGGATAGGCGTCGTCGACCGGATCGGCGATGTGTGGATAGTGGGCGTCCTCGGCCTCATGGTGCTCGTCTTCGGGCTCTTAAACACGCAGCTGTTCACCAAGGATGCCTGGCTCAGCATCTCCAACTATTCCGTCCAGTTCCTGCTGCTCGCGGCCGGTCAGTTGTTCGTGATCCTCACCGGTGGCATCGACCTCTCCGATGGGGCCATCCTCGGTTTCACTGGCATGGTGTCCGGCGCCGTCATGCAATCCATGCTCAACTCTCACGAGGGCAACGTCGTCACCACCGTCGCGGGCTTCTTGGTAGCTCTCGTGCTCGGAGCTTTGATCGGCTTTGGTAATGGCTTCCTCATCACGCGGCTCAAGCTGCCGCCTTTCATCGTCACCCTAGGGAGCTTGACCGCCATCGGAGCAGCGCCCTCGCTCATAAACGGCGGGACGGAGGTGTCCAACCTGCCTCCCCAGATCGGGACGATCGGCACCAGCGCCATCGGTGGTTGGGTATACACCACGTTCCTCGTGGCGGTCGTCGTTACCGTGGGCTTCGGGCTTCTATTGCACCGCACCCGTTTCGGGCTACGGACCTTCGCCATAGGGAGCAATGGCTTGTCGGCACGCCGGGCCGGCATCAATGTGGACCGTCACATTGTGCTGGTGTACACGATCTCGGGGCTGCTCTCGGGATTGGCCGGGATGATGGTTATGGCCAACTTCAATGTAGCCAACCCGCTCTCGGGCCAAAACGACGAGCTCGACGCAATCGCAGCGGTCGTGATCGGCGGGGCCAGCCTCTTCGGCGGTCGCGGTCACATGCTCGGGACGTTCGTCGGCACGATGATCATCTCCTTGCTCGTAACCGGGCTGGTACTGGTCAACGTCAACGGCTCTTGGACTGAGGTCGCGACTGGGGTCATCATCGTTGCCGCGGTAGCGCTCGACCAGGTGAGGTTACGCCTAGCCGAGCGGTAAGACCTGTCGGACGAGCTGGGTGCAACGCTCAGCGCGTGCAGGAAAACACACAGGAGGGAAGGAAACAATGAGAATGCGAAACCCACTTAGGAACAGGGGATGGCGCTACCGCGCCGCGGGCTCCGGCGCAGCGGCGTTATTGGCCGCCACCGCGTTGGCATCTGGGGTAACAGGTGCTGGGACCGCGGCCGCCAGCGCTACTACCAAGCACGCAGCACCCAAGTACAACGTCGTGCTGATCCCTGGGCTTACCACTGACCCCTTCTACATCACCATGGGCATCGGAGCGAAAGCCGAGGCGGCGAAACTGGGCGTCAACCTAATATGGAAAGGCGCGACCACGTGGAGCACGACTCTCCAGACGCCAATCGTCAACGCAACACTGGCAACCCACCCGAGCGCGTTGCTCATCGCGCCGACTGACTCCAAGGCACTGTTCAAGCCGATCGACGCCTACGTGAAGGCAGGCATCCCCGTCATCACGGTTGACACGACTCTCGCAAACCAATCGATACTGGCAGGCGCCGTCAGTTCGGACAACTTCCAGGGTGGGGAGGCAGCCGCCAAGGCTATAGCTGCCGCCGCCCACTACAAGGGTGGCGTTGCCGTGATCAACGTCGAAAAGGGCGTCTCCACCACGGACCTACGCCAAGAGGGCTTCCTCGCCCAGATGAAGAAGTACCCTCACATGAAGGTGGTCGCGACCGAGTACGACAATGACAGCCAGACCACAGCCGAATCACAGGCTCGGGCATTGATCCTCGCCCACTCAAACCTGGTCGGGATCTTTGGCACGAACCTCTATTCGGCCCAAGGCGCCGGCGACGGCGTGGCCGCTTCGGGCGACAAGGGCAAGATCTTCGTTGCCGGCTATGATGCCGAGCCGTCCGAAGTCAAGCTCCTTCGCCAAGGCGTCATCAACATCCTCGTCGCTCAAAACCCTGCCCAAGAGGGCAAGCTCGGAGTCCAGTACGCTTACGACTACCTGACGGGCAAGAAGAACCTCATACCGAAGAAACAAGTCCTGCTCCCCAACGTGGTCATGACAACCCAAGACATCAACAACCCCGCCATCGCCAAGTACATCTACAAGACGTCGCTCTAAACGCTGAGCTTCGAGCCGGAACATCAACCGCCCCCCGCGCCCAGTCCGGGCGCGAGGGGCGGTTCCGTCTCACGGGCATAGTTGTCATTACAGGCGGGAGGTCGAACGGTGCCCAGCACATCTGCCTGGAATAGCGGTCGCAGGCTTACCCCTCGCTCGGCGCGAACGCTGTTGGCAATATTCCTAGCAGTGCTGCCCCTTGCGACGGCACTTGGCTCGGCCGTTGTCAGGTCACGGTCCACCCTGACCACGGGGCCACCAAGAAGAAGTGGCAGCCTCAACGGCCCCCCGACCGTCGCCCCCCCACCCGGGGTGAAGCTCGTAACGCACCCAGCAGACCTGGTCAACACCTTCCGCGGCACGACCGGCGGCGTGCATATGTACCCGGGCGCCTCGCTCCCTTTTGGCATGATCGTGTGGAGCCCGGACACGCCCTCACGTCCCCATGGAGGCGGCTACAACTACACGGACACCAAGACGATAGGCCTCAGCCTCACGCACGCCTCTGGACCGGGGTGCGGGATAGACGGGGACATACCCATATTGCCGCTTACAGGAACGCTCCCATCAACGCCCGCAGGGCTGAAGGGCGCAACGGAAAGCTTCTCGCACGCCGACGAGTCGGCATCACCGGGCAGGTACCAAGTCGGGCTCAGGAACAACTCGGGCACGGTCGACGTCAAGGTCGCCGTAACCCTGCGCACCGGCATCGGCGAATTTACGTTCCCACCTGGCACGCCGGCTAGCGTGCTGTTCAAGTCGGGCGACAGCCAGGACGCAAACAGCGCTTCTTCCACCAATATCGTCGGCGACACCACGGTCACCGGTTCGGCAACGACGGGGGGGTTCTGCGGGGGGCCCAATCGCTACACCGTTTATTACGCAGCCGAGTTCCAACACCCTTTCAGCTCCTACGGCACCTGGGACGACTCCGCGGCGAGCGCGGGCTCCACCACCGCCGTCGGCGTCAATACAGGCGCCTGGGTCGGCTTCGGTACCCCCACGACGGCCACCGCCGTGCAAATGAAGGTTGCCATCTCGTTCGTCAGCGTCGCTAACGCCGAAGCCAACCTGGCGGCAGAGCAGTCAGGCTGGGATTACCTTGGCGTGGCCGGCGCCGCGACGAGGGCTTGGGACAACATCCTTGGCCAAGCCCAGATCGGGGGCGGCACGACCGCTGACGAAGCTAATTTTTACACAGCACTTTACGGTTCCCTCCAACAACCCGCTCTCGTTTCCGACGACAATGGCCAGTACCCAGGCTTTGACGGCCATGTCCACACGCTCCGGCCCGGTCAAGCGCAGTACTCGAGCTTCTCGGGCTGGGACATCTACCGTTCGGAAATCCCGCTCGTCACGATGTTCGACCCGAGCGCCGCAGGCCAGATGATGGCTTCGCTCGTGCGCGACGAAGAGCAGGGCGGGTGGCTGCCGGTCTGGCCAGTGGTCGCCGGTTACACAAGGGCCATGGGCGGCGATTCCTCCGACCCCATCCTGGCAGAGGGTTATGCCTTTGGAGCCGGAGGCTTCACCGGGACAGAGGCTGAGCTGGCCCTCCAAGCGATGGTGCATGGTGCCACCGCGTCCCAGGGAAGCTCCAACTTGGGACAGGGCTACTACATGGAGAGGCCGGGCCTTTCCCCCGAACTACGGCTTGGCTACGTACCCAACACCATCAGATGTTGCCTCTCGTCCGTGCCCAATGGCGCATCTTTGACCGAAGAGTACGCGGAGGACGATTTCGCCATAGCCCAACTGGCTAGCGGCCTCGGGCAGGTGAGCACGTACCAGACTTTCATGAGGCGGGCACAAAACTGGGAAAACCTCTTCGACCCTGCCAATGGCTACATCCTGCCTCGTGGCGCGAACGGCGCATTCCCTAGCGGCTCCGCCCTTATCGCCGAACTAAACGGCAGCGGCCCTTCGGGCTTCCAGGAGGGGGATGCAAGCCAGTACAACTTCTTGGCCCCTCAAAACCTAGCGGCACTCATAGACGGAATTGGGGGTAACGCGCCGGTGGTCGCTCGCCTCAACTCTCTGTTTAGGCATTACAACCTGTCAGAGTCGTCGCCGTTTTATTACGCCGGCAACGAAACCGACCTCGAGACGCCGTGGGTGTACGACTACGCGGGTGCCCCGTACCTCGCACAAAAGACAGTACGTGCCATAATCGACACGGTTTACTCGGACAGCCCTGGGGGTGAGCCCGGCAACGACGACCTTGGGGCTCTCAGTTCCTGGGAGCTCTGGGGCATGCTCGGCATGTACCCCGAGACCCCAGGGGTCCCATACCTCACGCTCGCCAGCCCGCTCTTCCCATACACAGTGTTGCACCTCCACGGGCACACGACGGTCATCTCGGCCAAAAACGCCTCCGAAACCGATCCCTACGTACATTCGCTTACAATAAACGGCAGGCTGACCCAGGACACCTGGGTCCCGCTTTCGTACCTGATCGGCCGAGCCGCCCGGACGTCACCCGCCTTCACGAGTGTGCCTAGCGCACCGGCGTTGCCGGGCCGACAGGCGAACGGCCTCCCGGCAGCTCCGGGTGGCCCTGCTGGCGCGGTGACGGTAATGGACTATGTCCTGGGGGCCACCCCTGACCGCGAGTGGGGCGCGAAGCCCAGCGATGCCCCGCCGTCCTTTCCTATGGGTGAAGCCGTAGCCGTCGGCTCGGCGAGCACCAGCGAGGCGCGAGTCGCGCCCGGCAGCACGGTTATAGTCCCGATCGCGCTCCAAAACATGACCAGCCAGCCACAACGCGTCACCCTTACGGCAACCGCCACTACGGGCAGCGGTCTCACTCTGGGCCTTTTGGCCGCCGGAGCCCCTGGCACGCAACGCGCGGCCGCCCTCACGCAGGCTGTTGGGCCTAGGAGAGCCACCGTGATGTTGCCACCCGACGGACGGGTTGACGCCGACCTCCAACTGGATGCCAGCTCTGGTGCCTCGGTCGGGTTCACAACCCAGACCGTCTACCTGTCGTCACGCGGAAACGCCCTGCAACCCATCCGTTTGCCCGTCGTGGTTGCGCCGAAAGGCTCGATCCTGGACGCGTTCGACAACAACGGCATCACAGATGGCAGCAACCCCGCGGCCGGGAACTTCGACGGTGACGGCAACACTTATCCGGCTGGACAACTTGCGGCTCACGGCCTAACAGCGGGAGGCACGCTGGCAGTCAACGGGATCTCCTTTGTTTGGCAATCCGAAGCCGGCCACCCCGACAACGTCGTGGCTGCGGGCCAGACGATCACCGTTGACGCCGCCGCCGGCACGACCCAGGTCGGCTTCCTGGGCTCGGCTTCCTATGGCCCTCTTAGCGGGGCACTAAGGCTGAACTATTCGGACGGCACCTCGACCCGAGCGCTTCTAGGTCTTGGCGATTGGGCACACGAAGGGGGCTTGACGTCGCCTTATGGAAACGTTCAGGTCGCCAAGATCCCCTACCGCAACAATACGGTTGGCACTCGAGAGGTACTGAGCACCTACCTGTTCGAGGCCTCGGTCCCCGTCAACCCCGCGAAGAGGCTCGCGTCGGTCACCTTACCGCCGCCCTCGTCGGGCGCTGGCGAGCTCCACATTTTCGCCATCGGCACGACCAAAGCCGCACCAACAACGCCGAGGCGGCAAGGGCAAAGCCCGCGCCGCCATCCTTCCCTTCCTCCTACTCAGCTGTGAACCGTTTCAAAGGATGGCCGCCGGCTAAGTTATGAGCGTGTGTGCCGACTGTCAAGCAGCCGACAGCAGCCCGGCGCTCCGGAACGCAAGGGTTACGATCCGCGACGTAGCGCGCCTCGCAGGTGTCTCGCTCGGGACGGCCTCCAACGTCCTCAACAACCCAACCGTCGTAGCGGCACCGACCCGCCTGAGGGTGCTCGACGCGATTGCCAGGACTGGCTTCGTCCGGAGTACCGCGGCGCACCAGCTGCGGGTGGGCCGCAGCCTCACGGTGGGCGTCCTCCTCCTCGACCTTGCCAACCCCTTTTTTGCCGAGATGGTGAAGGGGGCCGAGGCAGTGTTGCGAGACAAGGGCTACGTGTTGATGGTCTGTTCCAGCGACGAGTCCCCCGACCAGGAGAGGCGCTACTTGCGCGCCCTGGAGGAGCACCGCGTGGACGGCCTCTTGACAACACCTGTCGAAAGAGACCTGAAGGATTTGGCGGCCCTCGCCGCCCGCGGCATCCCCACCGTGCTCCTCGACCGGGATGCCGGCGGCCTCGGGCTCTGTTCGGTCACCGTCGACGACGTCCGTGGCGGCGAGCTGGCGGCCAGCCACCTGATAGCCCTCGGGCACACAGTGGTCGCCTTCGTAAACGGCCCCCTTTCCATCAGGCAGTGTGCGGACCGCCGTCAGGGGGCACGGCAGGCGTTCCGCCACGCTTCGCTCCGTCCTGAGCGCGCCATGGTAGAGATCACGGTCCCTGCGCTGAGCGTGGAGCAAGGTGAAAAGGTTGTTGAGCGACTACTCGCCTCCATACCCCGGCCAACGGCTGTCATGTGCGCCAACGACCTGCTTGCACTAGGCGTGCTCAGGGGCCTGACCGCGGCCGGAATCGCCGTCCCCGGCGAGGTTGCCCTGGTCGGCTACGACGACGTCGCTTTCGCAGCCATGCTCTCCCCTGCCCTCAGCTCCGTACGCCAGCCGAAGTACGAGCTCGGAGCGTCAGCGGCCATGCTCTTCCTGGAAGAGGTGAGCGGGGAGGAGCACGAGCACCGTTCGGTGCGCTTCGAGCCCGAGCTCGTGGTGCGCGCCTCTTCCGGGGGGGACAAGACGACCGCCATCTCACTTCCTACTTAGGCCCTCCACACCGAGGGCTCGTGGGCCCCCGTACTGGCCACGATCTCCAGCGGCAATACTGGTCACGTGTTTATCCGAACCGATGCCGAAGCTGGTTACCGTTGAGCGCCGACGGCGTGGGACAAAAGGCCGTGTTGATGGCAGCGCGCGCCGGGCAGGTACTCGGCGCGAACGCCCGTCACGGGGACGAGGTCGTGAAGGCAGCGCCCGACCTTTACCCTCACCAGTGGAGCTGGGACACCGCATTTATAGCCATTGGGCTGGCGCAGCTGAACGCTTCCTTGGCCCGGCGCAACCTCGACGCCCTCTTCGCGGGCCAGTGGGCCAACGGCATGGTCCCTCACATTGTCTTCGACCCTGCTGCCGAGGACTACTTCCCTGGCCCAGACCGGTGGGGCTGCGCCGCGCTCAGCCCTTCCGCGCCAGACGAACCACAGACGAGCGGGCTCTGCCAGCCACCCCTGCACGCCGTTGCGGCGAGAGCCGTCGTGGAGGCCGCCCGGCACCAAGGCCACGAGCAATTGCACTCGGCGCTCGAGTGGCTCCAGGGCTTTTTCCCCAAGCTCATGGCCTGGCACCAGTTCCTGGCCGATCAGCGGGTTGACCCGACGAGCGGCCTCGTGACGATCCTCCATGGCTGGGAGAGCGGCATGGACAACTCGCCCCGTTGGGACGTCGCCTATAGCAACGTGCAAGTGGGGCGGTCTCTGCCTCCGTACCAAAGGCGCGACGTCAAGCACGTGGCAGACCCCGGGACCCGGCCCACCGACCAGGAGTACGACCGCTACCTGTGGTTGGTGGAGGAAGCCCGCCAGGCGGGCTACGACCAAGCCATCTTGACCAGGTCGTCCAGCTTCCGGGTCGGCGACGTCTTTTTCACGGCCATCTTCGCAGCGGCCAACGAAGACCTCGCAAACCTCGCCGAGCAGGCCGGAGCGAGCGCGGCTGACCGGTTGCGGGCAGAGCGCTGGCGCGACGAAGCGCGCGACGCCGTCCAACGGCAAGCCGACAGAGCGACAGGCCTCGCCACCGACCTCGACCTCCGGACGGGCCAAAAGCTCTCGACCGAGACGATCGCCGGCTTTTCCCCCCTCATCGCAGGCGGCGCACCCGTAGAGCTCCGAAAGAAGCTCCTCTTGGAGCTGCTCGGGCCCCGCTGGGCTGGTTACCCCGGCCTTCGCTGGCCCGTCCCTCCGAGCACGAGCCCCGCCTCGGCCGACTTCCGGCCCCGCAGCTATTGGCGGGGGCCCGTGTGGCCTTGCATGTCATGGCTGCTCGGATGGGCGCTCGAGCGCGCCGGCGAGCACGAGGCAGCCGGGCACCTTCGCGGACCGAGCTTGGAACAACTCGACGGCCTCGACTTCGCCGAGTACTACGAACCCTTTACGGGCGAGCCTTTGGGCAGCCTACGCCAGTCCTGGACCGCCGCCGTGACGCTCGACTGGCTTTGTAGCCCAGGCGCGGCTCGCACCACGGCCGCGCCCACGTAGCGGCTGCACCTGCCAGGGTCTCGGGCAGAGGCCGCCGAGCTGGCAATACCGAAGTACTAAACGCTGGGGCCCGAGGAACCGGGAACGGTCGAGCCCCTTACCACCAGTGTGCCTTCGTGGTGGCGGGTACCACCGCCCACTCGTGCACCGTCGATCATTGAAAACAGGTCCATCACCGCCGTGGCCCCTAGACGCTCGAGCTCCATGTCGATAGTGGTAAGCGCCGGATCGGTCTCCTGAGCGAACACCGTCCAATTGTCGTAGCCAGTTATGGCCACGTCGTCAGGGACTTTGCGCCCTGTAACAACCACTGCCTCCAGCACCGCGGCCGCGAGCTGGTCGGAACCACAGACGATCGCGTCGAGCTCAGGAGAGGTGGCAAGGATCTCCCGCGTTGCCTCACGAGCCCAACGTTGGGACCACGGTCCGTACGCGATATCCCCCGTCAGGCGAAGACCGTGCTCTTCGAGCGCGTGGCTGAGCCCAAGGACCCTCTGGCGGACCGCCGACGCATGCCTTGGACCTGTGATATGCGCTATACGAGACCGGCCAACCTCGACCAGGTGGTTGACAACGGTTGCCGCGCCAGCAAAGTCGTCAATCAAATGGACCACGTCACGACTGTGCGTTGTCGGCCCATATACATAAACACACGGGATATTTGCTGACGCCCCTATCGATGGCGTCTTGCCCTGGTTATCACCTACGATCAACAGCCCGTCGACATTGCGCTGGCGCAAAACGGCAGCCAGGTCAGCGAGGCGGTCGATGACCCCGCGAGCATCGACGATGATAGCCGAGAACTCCCGCTGCTCGAGCACCGACTGCGCCCCGATCACGATCGGCATGGCAAAGCGCTGCACCATAGGGTCCCTCAAGAGGACTCCGATGATGCTGCTTCGACCACTTACGAGGCTCTTTGCGACAAGGTTGGGTGCATAGGATAGTTCCCTCGCCGCCACGAGGACCCGATTTCTGGTGACCTCGGAAATGCGGTCGCGTCCGTTGAGGGCCTTTGACGCCGTTGTAAGTGAGACGCCAGCCAGGCGGGCCACCTCCGTTAACGTCGGTGGCCGGCGGGTTTGCACGCACCAAGCATACGCCCCGAAAGAAAAGTCTGAAGGCCCGGTCGCCGCCCCTCACCCGCCAGCTGGACAAGAGCCGTGAGCTACTGTCCGCCAGCTCGGAGGCCCCGGCGAGGAAGCGCTTTCGCAATGCTTGGGCCCCCCAAACCCTCGAACTTTAGGGGGGTTAGCCCCAGAGCTCTCTTGACGCTCGCCTCCGATTGGGGTAGCGTTTCCCCAACGTAGTGCCGGGGGCCACATCGGCGCTCGCGTTGTCAAAGCGCGTCTCTGACTCGCTATCGCATCAAGGAGGCAGGACTCATGGAGCCAGGTACCGAACAGGCGCCCAATGGCGTGCCCAGGACCCCCGGCCAGGGTGCGGGGACCGGCCCCGTCTGCCCGACGAGCGCTGCCCTAGCCCGCTTGTGGCCCATAGGCCTGCGAGACGTCGTGTTGGCGGAGGGCTCGGCACTTGGTGACTGGCAGCAGCGCAACAGCGCGAAAACCCTTACCCATTGCATAGACAAGGTCGTAACCTCTGGTGCCGTCCGCAACCTGGAGCGTGTCGCGGAGGGCGGGAGCAGCCAAACGCCCCATGAAGGGA
Organism: Actinomycetes bacterium; assembly: GCA_021787035.1. GTDB lineage: Bacteria > Actinomycetota > Acidimicrobiia > Acidimicrobiales > Palsa-688 > JAJZYO01. The sequence continues at coordinate 15,034 of JAJYMM010000155.1, read as the reverse complement.
TGCACTTTTCCGATTCCGACATATACAAGGTCCTTGAGGCCGCAGCCTGGGACAGCGTCAGAGGAGTTTCCACTCAGGTTGCTGACTTCGTCGAGGGGACCACAAGCCTGCTCGCGAGGGCTCAACGAGACGACGGCTACCTCCATTCGTGGGTACAGGGCCAGCATCCCGACCTCGCCTGGAGAGACTTGCGCTGGGGGCACGAGCTGTACTGCGCGGGCCACCTGCTGCAGGCTGCCGTCGCAGAGGGCCGTACGGGCAGTGGGCACCGCCTGGCGACGGTAGCCGGCCGGCTCGTAGAGCATCTGCTCAAAACGTTTTCCCTCGAAGACGGCGACGGACGGCTCGTGGGTGTATGTGGTCACCCGCTTATCGAGACGGCGCTCGTCGAGTTTTACCGCATGACCGGCTCTAAAGCTGCGCTCAAGCTGGCCCAACGCCAAGTGGACCTTCGTGGCAGGCCCGACGTCGAACTGCCTACCACCGACCTGACCGGTGGCCGTCCCTTTCCCTTGTCATATTTCTTGCACCATATGCCCGTACGCAAGCGGTCGTTGGCCACGGGTCACGCCGTGCGCGAACTATACCTGCAGGCGGGCATCGTCGACGTGGCGACCGAGACCGGCGACGAAGAACTGCTGAGCGCTTCCGAAACAATATGGGAGGACCTCTTCAGCACCAAGACCTACCTCACCGGTGCACATGGCTCCCGGCACCGAGACGAGTCCATCGGCGATGCGTACGAGCTCCCGAGCGACCGTGCTTATGCAGAGACGTGCGCGGCGATTGCCAGCTTCCAATGGAATTGGCGCCTCTTGTTGGCCACTGGGCGGGCTCGCTACGCCGATGCGATGGAGCACGTGTTTTGGAACACGATCGCTGGGAGCGTCTCCAGGGAGGGAACGGAGTTCTTTTACTCCAATACCCTGCACTTGAGGACCGACCACGACAGTGCCGATGAGGATTCCCCAAGCCACCGCTTGGAGTGGTACGAGTGCGCCTGCTGCCCGCCGAACCTGGCGCGCCTGATGGCGAGTATCCAGGCATACCTCGTAACCCGCGACGCATCTGGGCTGCAGCTGCACATGCCCTTCAGCGGTACAGTCTCCACCGAGGTCCCCGGCGGAACGGTGGAGCTCGTCCTTCGGACAGGCCACCCCTGGGAGGGGGCCACGGAAATAGAAGTGACGCGTTGCAGCGCAACGGAGGACTGGACGTTGTCGTTGCGGGTCCCGGAGCGGACAAGAAAACACGGCATGGAGCTAAGTTTGAACGGCCGGCCCTTCCAGGCCTCGCTGGACGGCTCTTATATGAAGGTGACCAGGCGTTGGCAACCCGGCGACAGCGTGCGAGTGTCCGAACCTATGCCGGTGCGCGTGCTGCAACCGCACTGGAGACTAGACGCAGTGCGCGACTGCTTGGCAGTCCAGCGCGGCCCATTGGTCTACTGCCTCGAGGCCGAGGACTTGGACGACGGCGTGGCCATAGAGGACGTCGCACTGGACCAGAGCCGCCCTCCCGAACCCAGCAGTGACGTGCCGGTTGAGCTTGAGGGATACGTGCAAGTCGCACTCATGGCTCGTGGGAAATGCTTCGACAACCATTCCCGCCAGCTCTATGAGGACGAGAGCGCGAACCGCTTTGGCGCCGGAGCCCAGGCCCTGACCCTCGTACCCTACTTTGCACGAGGAAACCGCGCCAGGGCTGCCATGCGAGTCTGGGTGCCGGCTCTACGCCAGGACGGCTCGCAATGAGGCCGGGCTCCGTTGCCACACAAGGTGGTGCCACGGGACCCCACAGCGGCGCCCTGGGACCGGACAGGGCAGCCTGAGGAGGCTCCCACAAGGGCTGACTTGGACAGACAGGTGTACTGCGAAGCGAGGGAGAGGGAATTGGCAAGTTTCATCGGCAACAAGACGGGCTTTACAGTTCGAGAGGGTGGGGAGGTCCTCCATGTGGAAGCGTGGGGGGAAAGTGGCGCCCGAGTGCGCTCGAAGCGCGGCCCGTCCATAATGGAGACCCCTGGCAGCGCTCTGGGCGACCCGGGGCATACCGACGCCACGATCGAGATCCTCGAAGACCGGGCGCGCCTCCGCAATGGAGACCTCGTAGTAGAGGTGTACCACAACTACGAGGAGCGCTTCGTCCCGTTCCCACCACTTGTTCGTTTTCTCAATGCGGACGGCAAGGAGCTGTTTCGCGAGAGCACCCCCCATTTCACGTCACCCCCCCAACGGCGCTACCGCGGGCGAGGCGGCGACCTCCATAGGTGCGAAGTCAGCTTTGATGCCGACCCAGCTGAGCGCTTTTACGGGCTGGGCCAGCACCAACATGGCCTGTTGGACCAAAAGGGCGCCGTTGTCGACCTTGTCCAGCGCAACACCGAAGTCGCCGTGCCGTTCGTCCTTTCCAACCGAGGCTACGGGTTCTTTTGGAACATGCCGGGTGTGGGGCACGTCGAGCTCGGGTCCAACCGCACCCGGTGGGCCGCGGACGCAGCGCGACAAATCGACTACTGGGTGACTACCGGTCCCACCCCAGCCGATATTGTCACCCGCTACGCAAAGGTAACCGGGTTGCCTCCCATGCTGCCCGAGTGGGCCTCCGGTTTCTGGCAGTCCAAGCTGCGCTACCGTACCCAGGAGGAGCTAGTAGAGGTCGCGCGCGAGTACAAGCGCCGGGGCCTGCCCCTATCGGTGATCGTCTGCGACTACTTCCACTGGACGCGCCAAGGCGAGTGGAAGTTCGACCCCTCCGAATGGCCAGATCCACGTGGGATGGTGGACGAGCTGCGCTCGCTCGGAGTCGAGCTCATGGTCTCGGTCTGGCCAACGGTGAACCCAAGCAGCCACAACTATGCGGAGATGGACGAGCGCGGCCTTCTCGTAAGCAACGTCACAGGCTTGCCCCTTCACCTCGCGTTCTGGGACAAGGGCACCGACGACCAAGTTTTCATGCGCTTCTACGACTCGACAAACCCTGACGCTCGCGATTACGTTTGGCAAAAGGCCGCCGAGGGCTACCTGGGCTATGGGATCCGGGCGTTCTGGCTCGACGCGTGCGAGCCAGAGGGGCTTGCCGACAACGCCGACGACGCGCAGTACTTCCTCGGCTCGGGCACCGAAGTACAGGGCGTCTACCCCCGTGAGCACGCCCGGGCCTTTTACGAAGGGCTACAAGCAACCGGTGAGGCCGATGTTGTCTTGCTCTGCCGATCGGCCTGGGCGGGGAGCCAACGTTACGGGGCTGCCGTTTGGTCGGGCGACATCGAGTCCACCTTCGAAGCCCTGGCCGCACAGATCCCCGCGGGCCTCAATATAGGCATCTCCGGGATCCCGTGGTGGACGACCGACATCGGCGGGTTCAGGAACGGCGACCCGACCACACCGTACTTCCGCGAGCTAATAGTCCGGTGGTTCCAGTTCGGCACCTTCTGCCCGCTGTTCCGGCTCCACGGAGTACGCGAACCAGGGCCTCTCGTTGGCTCCGGCCAGACCGGCGCCGCCAACGAGGTTTGGTCATTCGGCGAGGAGGCCTACGACATCATCCGTGAGCAGATGGCTTTGCGCGAGCGTTTGCGCCCCTACGTAATGGAACAGATGGCCACCGCCAGTGCCACCGGCCTCCCCCCCATGCGCGCCCTCTTCTTGGAGTTCCCAGAGGAACAACAAGCGTGGGAGGTACGCGACCAGTACATGTTCGGCCCAGACATCCTCGTGGCCCCTGTCATCGAGCAAGGGGCGCGCGAGCGCGACGTCTACCTACCCGAGGGGGCGTCGTGGCTAGACGCATGGACTGGCGAGCCATTGAAGAAGAACGGCTGGATAAGGGCGGAGGCCCCTCTCGGGCACATACCCGTCTACTTACGACAGGGGGGCAGGTTGCAATCTCTGTCTGCGGACCAATAGATAGCCGAACAGAGGAGGGGACCAGGATGGCCAGTCGGGCGACAAAGGAGCCAACATGTCCTACGCCGACATGAAACCGGGAGCGGGTGCTCCTGCGCATACGATCTCGGCTACACGGCAAGGATCCACGAGCCATAAGACCGGAGGTACACAAAAGACAGGGCACTTGACAGCCTGGCGCAGACGCCAGCTCGCGGGCTGGCTCTTCCTTGCGCCGGCCATCGCTTACATCCTCTTCGCGTTCGCGCTGCCCATCGTTTACAACGTCATGCTCAGCTTCGAGCTGACGTCTCCAGCCACCATCGGCCACTTCACCGCCCCCTTTGCCGGCCTAGCCAACTACCGCTTCATACTGAATGACCCCACGAGCACGACCGCCATCATCCACACCTTCGAGTTCACCGCCGGATCCCTCGCCGGGCAGTTCATAATCGGGTTTGCGCTTGCTTTGCTGTTCACCGTCCGCTTCCCGGGCAGGACGGTCGGCCGCTCGCTCGTCATCATCCCCTGGCTGCTCCCGCTCATCGTGACCGGCGTCATCTTCAAGTTCCTCTTCCAACTCGAGGGCGGCGCGGTGAACCAACTGCTCATAGACATCGGCATAGCCCACCACCCAATAGACTGGCTGGACAACCCGCACTTGGCCCTGTGGACGATCCTCATTGCCAACATCTGGCTTGGGGTGCCGTTCTTCACCCTCCTGCTTTACAGCGCGCTCCAAGATGTGCCAGTGGAGGTGAAGGAAGCGGCCCTCATGGACGGGGCAGGCCCTTGGCAGAGGCTCCGCCTCGTCATAGTCCCCATCATCATGCCTGTCATCGAGATCACCTTTCTCCTTGGGTTTGTGTTCACCGTAAAAGTCTTCGACCTCGTGATCGGCTTGACCGGAGGTGGCCCAGCCAACGCGACTCAGCTCATAACGACGTGGTCGTACAACCTTTCGTTCCAGCAGTTCTCCTTCGGAGAGGGGGCGGCGCTCAACAACATCCTGCTCGTCCTGGCCCTCATATGCGCGCCGCTTTACCTATTACTCAGCCGGGACTCGCTCAGACGCAGCTCTGGGGCGGCACGATGACCAGGTTGGACAGCTCGCGGTCTTTGCGGTGGCTATGTACCCTGGCGGCAGCGCTTGCCCTCGTAGTGGTGCTGTTCCCCGTGTACGCGGTCATCGTCGGCTCGTTCGAGTCAACCCAGACGCTCTTCAGCGGGACCTTTTACTGGTTGCCGCACGCAGCGACCCTGGCCAACTACAGCACGGTCATACAGGCACAGTCCGGCCACGTGCTAACGAGCCTCATCGTCGCACTGGGCACGGCGGCGCTGGCGCTGATCGTAGCCGTGCCGGCAGCATATGCTCTCTCGAAGTACCGGCTGCGAGTCACCGTCGTCCTAGTCAGCTCACTCCTCATATGCCAGATCGTCCCATCCATAGTCCTCGCCACATCGCTCTTCATCGTCTTCCACTGGACCCACCTGGTGAATTCCTATCCCGGGCTGATCATCGCCGATGGGACATACGCCATCCCCTTTGCGATCCTCGTACTAAGGGCCTTTTTCTTCAGCCTGCCCAACGAGGTGATGCAGGCGGCGAGAGTTGACGGTGCGTCCGAATGGCAGACCTTCTACCGCATAGTGGTCCCACTTGCTCGCTCAGCGGTCATAACCGTGGCGGTCTTCGCGTTTTTGAACGGTTGGGGCGACTTCATATTTGCCTTGACCATCCTGAGTGGTTCAGGGATCGAGCCGATAACCCTCGGGATCTACACCTACCTCGGGAACTATTCGACAGACTGGGGCGCGGTTATGGCTTCGGCAGCGTTCGCCATGGTGCCAGCGGGAGTAATGTTGGTGCTGGCGCAGCGCTATATAGCGAGCGGTCTCACCGCGGGCTCAGTGGTGGGATAACCGTGGCACCTCCACGGCGCGACAACGTGATGCCAGCACCTCTCATGGAAGCGTCACAACATGGAAGGGGAGGGGGTGATAAATGAACTGTAGGTCACAAGATGACTTCTCTTGCCTAGTAGGCTCGCCTGAGTTCCTTGTCCGCTACCAATCATAAAAGGAGAGATCCGCCGTGAAATTACTCACTAAGACGCGGCACCGAGGGCTCGCAGCCCTGGCGGCCGCAGCGGTTGCCGTAACCGGGTTGTCACAAGTGACGGCCTTTGGCGCTACCAAGATCACGCTGACAGAAGAAGACTATTTCAACACCCCGGGGCAGCTCAGTGCCTTGGCGGCTTACACCAAGCAGTTTGAGGCCGCGCACCCCGGCGTGACCATAACTCGACAGTACGTACCTTTCGCCAATCTGGACACGAAGCTCCTGACGCAGGCGACGGGCAACGTTTTACCCAACCTCTTGGCCGTCGACAACCCGTTCGTGTCAACAATGATCTCGACGGGTCAGGTAGTCCCGCTCAGTGGGATGAAGGGCTTCAGCACCAAAGGCTATTACCCGGCGGTGATCAATGAAGGCCTGTCCAACGGCAAGTACTACAGCTACCCCGTCGCGGGCGCCAACTCGGTGGCCCTGATCTACAACATCCCGATGCTCAAAGCTGCGCACGTGGCCCCTCCAAAGACCTGGGCGCAACTGGTGAGCGCAGCCAAGGCTCTCACGACGTCAACGCGTTACGGGATCGCCCTCACCTGCGAAGCAGCAGAAGACACCACCTGGCAGTGGGAGCCGTTCTTCTGGGGCAACGGGGGCAAAGGCAATTTCTCCAACATCGCATCGGCGCCCGGAGTGCAGGCACTCAGCCTTTGGAAGCAACTGGTGACCGATGGTTCGGCCTCCAAGGCCTGCCTCAACTGGAGCCAGACTCCAGCCGCGTCGAGCCAGTACATCGCCGGCAAGGCCGCAATGATGGTAAACGGCCCCTGGAACTTCCCGACGCTCAACCTCAACCACATGTACTACGGCAAGCAGTTCGGGGTCGTCCCCGTCCCTGTCCGTGTACCGGGCCAGAAGTCGATCGTGCCCCTGGGCGGCGAGGACTGGATGATCAGCAAGAGTGGTGGCAGTGCAGCGCAACAGCTGGCGTTCGACTACATCCAGGGCATGCAGACGCCCGCGCAGGAGTTGACGCTGGCGAAGGCCTTCGGCTACTTGCCTGGCAAGGTCGCGGTAGCGCAGACCTACCTCAAACAGGTCGGTCCTGAGTGGAAGGTCTTCATCGACCAAACTCTCTATGCGCGTCCACGCACGCTCGGTTTGGGCGTGAAGTACCCGAAGATCTCCCAGGCCGTGTGGACTGCCATACAGTCGGCACTGTCAGGTCAGCAATCGGTGAAGGGTGCACTGAGCACGGCACAGAGCCAGATCAATACGATCCTGAAGGGCTAGGAGTGGCCTGAAGGGGTAGGGGCCCCACTTGTGGGGCCCCGGCCTCCGGGCCAGGTTGTGTAGCTATTGCGGGACGCCACCCGGTGCCGCCGGCTGGTACGCACAAGTACTGGAGAGGTGCTACTGGGCCGTCCCGCGAGCACCTTCGCCAGGGCCGGCAGGCTCTGACGAGATCAGCCGCAGGCTGTCGACGACCTGACTTAGAAAGCGGGCCGAGCATGAGGCCCGACCCGCTTTTTGGTAGTGATCAGCTCAGGTAGGGGGCTCAGCTGGACCAGCTGGCCTTGAGGGTGCCCGGGCCCTTCAGCATGTTCCAAGACAGCGTGCCATTGGCGGCCCTGGAAGTTGCGTTGTCCGATATGACTGCACCGGGGAACTTGAAGCTTATGACATACGACAACCCCATTTTCTGCAACAGCTTTTCCGTATTGCCGCCTGCCTGTGCCCCTCCCGCACCCGGGGCCAACGAGCCAGCGCTTTTGGTGAGAGATGCCGTGTTGGGCGTGGCAGTCATTGTCGATACCCGGCCATGGGACGTGATGGAGAAGGTGGAAAACTGGGGCGCCGCGCCTGATCCCATACGGCTCGTCTCCAGTTGCTCCAACTCCTTAAGTGTCGACAGCTCAAAGGTAGGCCGCCCGGGCAGAGGCTGCATGCTGCTAGTTTGTCACAACCGGCCGAAGCCTGGAACAGATCTCCGATGAGAGCAGGATCATAGCCGAGCCGGACGGTCCTTTCGGGAAGGGCCGCAGCCCGCTCTGTCGCCTAGCGCCAGCGCAAGGAAGGTCACCGCCGTTGTGATAGCCCTCTTTAGCAGGCTCGTTCGGAGCGCGGATCAACCAGCCCAGATCTCTCTGACGACCTGTTCGCTACCGCACTCCGATGCCTTCCCGCCGTCATTAGCTCGCCGCACCAGGCCCCCACACTCCACCCGCTCTGTGGGACTCAGTAGACTCTATGCCCGTGCGCGGAGTCCTTCTCAGCCTCTCCAAGCTCGATGTCAACGCAGAATCGTTCCTCCGCATAATCACGTATTTCGACCAGCTGGTCCGCAACCGCGCCAGCCTTGACGCCCTGGTCCGTGCAACTGCGGCCTTGGCCGAATGCGGAGCCGGGTTGCGCGACGACTGCAATGGCGTCGTCGTCCGTTTCACCGAAACCGGCGAAGCGCCAGGGCCGGGCCACAGGGTCGCGTTGGCCGAGACGCCTATTGTGCTCGACCAACAAACCGTCGGCTCTGTTTGGCTAGAACGTGATGGCGACACGGGTCCCTTCGACAGGATGTTGACCGAGCGCATGGCGTTTGCTGCTGCTGTTCTCTGGCAACACGACCTCGGTCGAGAGCTCGGGGTCGCACCGGAGCTGGCCCTATTCGACCTCGCCCTGAGCGCCAGCACCGGCGAAGTTGACCGAGCCCGAGCACTCAGCCGCCTTGGGTTCTCTGAAGCTCTCCCAGTACAAGTCCTCGCCGTCTCAACCGAAGACCCAGACGATCTCGGTGCCGCGACCCGGCGCGTCTGCAACTACCTCACCGAAAGCGTCCAGGGCCGAGTAAGAGGAGCAGTGGTCGGCTTGAAAGGAGCCATAATTGCCCAGCCAGCCCTCTTGACAGACCAGCTAGTGACGTCGGCAGATCACGACCTGCGCCATCCGGGCACGAAGGTCGGCATGGGGACGACGGCCCTGCCTCCAAGCGCGCACATTTCGTGGCTAAATGCGCTGTCCGCGCTCCGGCTTTCCGAAACCTGGCTGGCCAGCACAACAATCACCGAGTGCCTCGAACTCGGCGTCCTAACGCTCCTGGCGGAGCTTCCGCCGGCGGCCATATCCTCTAGCCTGGACATCCAAGCGCTCACAAAACTTGGTGCGACGCCACGAGGAGTGCGTGACATCGAAGCGCTCGAAGCGCTATTCAAGACCGGTTCCCTCCGCCAAGCGGCTGCGGACATGTACCTACACCACAGCTCCTTGGCGGCACGCCTGCGCCACGTGGAAGATTCACTCGGCTTGTCCCTGAACGACCCGATCGGCCGTCTCCGAGCGCAGATCAGCGTCGCCCTCTGGCGCCTGCTCGTCTTGGACAGCTCGGGGAAGTAGGCCGGTCCTAGTTCACGCGCACGGCGTTTCTTGCTGCCACGGCGCGCAGCACTTCCACGTACTCCTGGAACGCGCGGCGAGAGACAGCCGCCGTCGGTACCACCATGTCGAAACTGTGAAACGTCCCCGGGTAGAGATGCAGTTCCACTGCTACCCGCGCCTCTATGAGCCGGCGCGCATAGTCGAGACCTTCGTCTCTCAGGGGGTCGTACTGCGCCGCCTGCACGTAGGCAGTCGGAAGGCCACGGAGGTCGCGCTCCCGGCCGGCAGCGGCATAGCAAGGTACCTCTCCCTGCCAGGACCGCAGGTAGCGCTTCCACATAAGCTCCGCCTGGTACCGATCAAAAACAGGGGTGGATGTATACTCGGCCATCGAAGCGCTGGCCAGTCTGTCATCTATAACCGGGCACGCGAGCAGTTGAAGGGCGGGCTGGTGCCCGCCAATGTCCCTGAGCTTCAAACAGAGGGAAGCGGCCAAGCCAGCGCCGGCGCTCGTGCCGCCCACGACCAAGCACCCACGGTCGATGCCCATCGTCGCAGGGTATTCGACGAGCCATTCGTAGACAGCCAGGCAGTCGGAGAAACCCGCCGGGAACGGCTCCTCAGGAGCAAGCCTATATTCAGGGGACACCACAACGTACCCCGTCGCGGCGGCCACACGTACACAAAAGTCGTCGTCCACCGCAGCGAAACCAACCGCGAACCCTCCACCGTGGAGCCAGAGCAACGCCGGCGCCTCCGGTGGCGCACCCAGTGGCCTGTAGGTCCTCACCAGCACCGGAGGCAATCCGGCCGGTCCAGGCAAGATGTCTTCGACTACGACCGTAGCTAACATCCAGCGGCCCACTTGAGCTCCATGGAGGCGGCGCAACGTCTCACGGTGCCCAGCAAGGTCGTCGGGGTCGATGACCTCCAACATCGTCGCAGCGGCCGCCAGCTCAGGGTCCATCGCCCACCTTCCCTCGGCTCTCAGGCCAGCCCGCCTTCGCGCGCGACACAATGCCACTTCCCGTGGGGCGCAATGTCTTTCGGCGGGCGCGTCTACCGGCCAACCAGTCTCTCCCCGCGAGCCAACGCACCACACCCGTCGGACGTTGTCATGCCATGGCTTCTTTCACGGCCGCGACGAGCCGGATGTTGCGACGGTCCGGCCCGGGCGTCAACGCCATCCTGTTGGCGACAAACCCGTAGGAGATCCCAGATTCCGGATGCGCAAAACCTAGGGACCCACCGCGACCGTTGTGCCCCAGCGATCCCTGTCCGAGCATGGGTTCGCGTGGAGACGACAACATGAAACCGGTGCCGAAATGCGTAGGCTGATCAATCAGTACTAGGTCAGCTCCGCGCACCAACGACCGTCGCATCGAGTCGACAGTAACTGCACCGATGCTGCGAAGGGGCCCATCGACGACAGACGCATAAAGGCGGGCCAGCGAACGGGCGTCCGTGACGCCGTTGACGGCCGGGATCTCTGCAGCGTAAACGGACGGGTGGTCCAAATTACCGACATCGATTGGGGGGTTCGTGAAGACTCGGCCGGTCATCGTGGTCGGGTCCCTCTCTGCAGCCGCCAGCACTTCTCCCACCCCGTTTAGCGGGACATCCTCATAGAGCGGCACCACCTTTGTCGCCAGTGAGTCTGGCAACCCTATCCACATTCGAAGGTCCAAGGGGTGACCGAAACGTTCGCGAAGCACTGTTCCGACGGTCCGACCACTGACTCGCCGCATGATCTCGCCGAGTAGGTACCCAACGGTGACCGCGTGGTACCCGTGTGCGCTCCCGGGGGACCATTCAGGCGCTTGGGCCGCGAGTGCTGACGTGCACCGGTCCCATCGACACAAGTCTTCGACTGTTGTCGGTAACGAAAATGCCGGCAGTCCCGCTTGGTGTGAAGCCACTTCGCGAACCGACACCTCCTCCTTCCCGCAAACTCCAAATTCCGGCCAATGCCTCACGACGCGGTCGTCCAACTCGAGTTCACCCCACTCTGACAGCGAAGCCAGGCAAAGAGCGGCAATGCCCTTCGTAGTCGAGTAAACGAGCTCCAGACCATCCTCGGGGTACTCCGGGCCCCCGGGAAAAGCGGTCCCACCCCATAGGTCGACGACGCAGTTGCCGTAGCGGTAGACCGACACGGCCGCACCTGTATCTTCTCCGAGGCTTAAGTTTGCAACGAAGGCGTCTCGGACCCCTTCGTAGCCACGCGCCGTCCAGCCGCGCACAACGGGCCGGCACTCGCCGGTCTGCCTTCCGGCCATCGCTGCCATCACTGAAGCCTCTCGTTCGCAAGCATCGCGAACTGCGACAGTTCGTCACCGCCAGCCATAAGTTGCATTATCTTGTCCACGGTCTCGGCATCCCTCCCGAAGTCTGCGATCACTTCACCGCGGCGGAGCACCACGAACTGGTCACCGACAGCGGCTGCGTGGTAAGCGTTGTGGGTAACGAAGAGCACAGCGACGCCCTGCTCCTTCACTCGCAGGAGAAGCTCGAGCACCAGCGCCGACTCACGGATGCCTAGTGCCGCCGTGGGCTCGTCAAGTACGAGCACCCGCGCCCCGAAGTACACGGCACGCATGATCGCTAGAGCTTGCCTTTCTCCGCCAGACAGCGTGCCAACGAGCTGCTTTCCATCGATCTCGCGCCTGATACCAAGCTGGCTCATCGTCTCGGTGGCGATGCGGCTCGCCTCGGCAAAATCGACGCGGCGGGCCAGCCCGCGCCCCCTCGTGGGCTCCGCCCCGAGCACGAAATTCCTAGCCACGCTCATTAAGGGCAAGGTGCCGACCTCTTGGTATACAGTCGAAATACCGCGCTGGCGAGCTGAACGCGGGCTGTCGAAATGGACGGGCTCCGCGTCCACCAGGATACTTCCTCCCGAGAGCCGTTCGACACCGGTTATGAGCTTGATGAGCGTTGACTTGCCGGCCCCGTTTTCCCCTAGTAAGCACAGGATCCGTCCGCTCAGCAACGACAAGGACACACCTTTCAGGGCGGCCATGCCGCGGTAATCCTTGGAGATCCCGACTAGTTCCATGACACAGGAAGCGCCCCCTTGGCTCACTGACCGAGTCTCGGTCATCATCGCTGCCCCAGGGCAACGATACGAAGTCGGTTATTAGCCAGCATGGCCAAGAGGAGGAACAACCCTACGAAAAGATCCGTAAGGTCTGCGTCCCAACCCAAGAAAAACACCCCCATCGAGGCGATGCCGTAAGTGATCGCCCCGAAGGCCGTGCCAAGCATCGTCCCATACCCGCCACTGAGCAGCACCCCGCCGATCACCGCCGCCGCGATCGCCGTAAAGACGTAACTAGAGCCGAGGGTCACGTCGCCGTTATTGAACGACAAGGTCTCAATGATGCCTACCAGGACAGCTCCAAGCGACGAACACACAAACAGGCTGACCTTCACCCGATTTGTTGGGACCCCTGCCAACCGCGCCGTCTTCAGGTCGCCGCCAGTCGCGAAAGCCCAGTTTCCAAACCTGGTGCGCTGGAGCACATACGTCGCTACCGCGGCTAGCACAACCCACCAAACCAGCGAGACGTCAAAAGAACCCCACGATGATGCAAAGAGCACTCTCGATGGTCCAGCAGCTGAGAGCGAGATGGAGGACGAATTGGTAAGCGCATTGGAGATCCCTATAGCCCCTCCCTCCACAATGAGCATCATCCCCAGGGTCACGATAAACGATGGAAGCTTCGTGGCAACTGTTATGACGCCGTTCAAAAGCCCAATCCCCGCTCCGACCGCGATCGCGATGACGATACCGATCCAAGGCGAGAGCGAATAATAGCCATAGCAGGTGGCGACGATGATCGACGTCATGCCAACGACCGATCCCACTGAGAGGTCGAACTCGCCAGCGACCATCAGGAACCCTACTGGCAGAGCCACGATCCCGAGCTGAGACGCCGTATTGAGCCAATCAGCAGTCCCGGTCTGCGAGAGAAAGCCCTTGTCTCCGGCCAAGAACGCAAAGAGGGTAAACACGGCGCACGCCGAGATCAAGCCACCGGCCTCCGGTCGCAGGAGCAGGGTGCCTAAGGTGCCCTTTCCGTTTTCAACTTCAGGGACATCCCGAGATGGACCGGTCCCAACTTTAGGTAAACTTTTTGGCCATGCAAACAACGTAGTCGGCGATAAGCGCATCGGATTCCTTTCGAACACTCAAACCCTGGCTGGCGTCGGCCAGGGCCGCCACAACGCCACCGCCCGACGCCACGCGGTCTAGTGCAATTGCTACTCTGAACCGAGGACGCCCGGGTAACGCCGGAACACTGAAAGCACCTTGCCGATATTGGACTCATCGATGATCGCCGGGCCAGTTGCGACCGGACCGACGGGCGCCAAGCCATATTTCACGTACTGATAGGCGAAGAGCTCCCCGTAATAACCATCGAGGTACGGCTGCTCGTTGACGAGGAAAGCTACCTTGCCCGATTGGACGTCGTCCAAAGCAAGCTTCGAGAGCTCCAGAGTCCCGACTCTGACCTTTGAGGTCATGCCGACGGTCGATAGTGCGCTCACAGCCGCCGTGCCGACCAGCGCGTTTTCGGCAAAAACACCGGTGAAGCCGTGATGGCTCGTGAGGTAGGCACCGATGTCCTCGGAGACCTTCAGAGCGTTAGTCGAATCGGCCGTTGGGAGGAGGAGGTTGGACGATGACCCGCCCCCTGCCTTGATCGCCCCACCCAGACCATCGCACACCGAACTTAGGTATGGGTTGCCTGGTACGTTGATGACACAGAGGACGCGTTTGGAACCGAGCTTGACAAACTCCTTCCCTGCAGCCGCCCCTGCTACGGGGCCCTGCTGGCCGACGAACCCAAACGCTCCAGCCGCCTTCCACTCGGTCTGGCCCGACTGATCGACGTAGACGGGGATGCCCATGGAGACTGCCTTCTTGATGAGCGGGTCGACCACCGAAGGAATAAAGTCCCCGACAACGATCGCGCTCGGATGCTCCGCGATTGCCGCCTCCATCGTCTGAGCAGAGGACTGCTCGATGTCGCCTTCATTTATAGGTATGTAGTTGAAGCTGATCCCGAGGTTGTGGGCCGCTTGCTTTGCCCCATTATAAAGTGGTGGGAAAAATGAGTCGGACAATGGGCCAGAGACAAATGCAATTGTAATATTGTTTTTGGAAGTTCGTGTAGACGAGGCGGACGCGGTACTTATGAAGACACTGGTAGAAGCGACTGAACATGCTATCCCGAGTGCAGAGGCAACCGCGACTCGAGTTAACCGTGTGTGGCTGATCATCGTTCCTCTCCCTTTCTTAGGACCTCATCGGTCGAAGTCGACGCCAAGGTGTCCGCAAGTGCACGCGAGGAATTACTCGGCTGAGCATCGGACAACCGTTACCCCCTATTGCTTTTCAAATGCTGCCGTACAGCACTCAGAAAAGTATTGCAGGCGCGTCTTCCCTCAACCACCCGCCACTGGCGGAACTTCCCCTCTGATTCTTCCGCCAGACCGCCATCATGTAAGGATTTGGGGCACCGAGTTGAGCCCTTTACTTTTGTGGCGCGAGAACTCGGGCTCGCCGAGCCGAGTGGCCGCTAGGCCGCCGCGCGCCAGCATCCCGCCCGGACATGGCCCCCTCCATGTCCGGGCAGGCAACGGGGTTCTAGACCACTCTTGGCCGGGCCCGATCTATCTAGACAGGGTG
>JAJYMM010000229.1:4269-10485 GCA_021787035.1 Actinomycetes bacterium | reverse complement strand
CGTGGCGATTAGGACAAGTTCAGCCCTCTACGTGCAGTACAAGGATGGGGCACGCGAGTGCTACAACCTGAAAAGGGACCCTTACGAGCTGCACAACGTCTACGTCTCCTTGTCGCCCAAGGTGAAGTCGGCCCTCCAAAAACAGGTCGTGAAATTGGAAGGTTGCCACTACACCCCTGCTTGCTCGCAGGTGATGGCGGGTTGGGAGCCGGCGTTGGCGCCGGCTCCCAACACTTGAGCACTTGAACCTGCGGCCCTAATTGGACGTTGGGCTTTAGATGTACGTGTAGGTGGAGCCCGAGGTGACCGTCGAGGTCTGCCCGGCCACGGTCACGCTGACTGGGGCCGTGCCTGGGCTTCCCGCCGGCGTGAGCACCAAGAGCTCACTGGGTGAACCGTAGATGACAAAGGCGGCGTTCCCCCCTACGTCAACCGTTATCCCTTGGCAACCAGAACCCTTGTACCAAAGGCAAGTCTCGCCAGCGGGTGAGAGGTTGGAGCCGAATATCTCGAGGTAGCGGTGGCCCGCACTGGAGCCCGATGTCGGGTTGAGCGAGGTCACGGCCGGCGCAGGAGTGGTGCTGGTACCCCCGGTGTCGTAAGCGCCTATGTCGCAGGCGGCGCGCGCCGCTGCGTTGCGGGGGTCGCCCCTTTGGTCGAGGTCGTTGACGAGGACGCTCGATGTGCAATTGGAGACGCTGTTGGTCCCAATCGCAGGGCTCCCGGCGAGAAGGGCCATGGTCGGCGTGGGCCCGCCGTTGTCGGCGAGGGGCCCCAGGTGAGGGTCGAGCCCGGACGTGCTTACGATGTCGCCGTCGACCCCGTTCGTAACGGTGCAGGCGCTGTTGGGCGCGGTGCCGACCACCAGGTTGTTGCCGAGGTCGGTGAGCGTGGCGGCGCCGCACGTGGCCGCTTTGTTCCCTTGGCTCAGCAGTACCGTGCCGCCCATCGAGACGGTCGAGGCGTCGAGCGCCCGCAGGGCCTGGAGCGCGCTTGCCACGACGGTGTCGTCGAGGAGGGAGAGGTTGGTGTTTAGGACCGTGACCGTTGCCGTCACAATGGAAGAGGCGTCGATGGTGCTGTTGACGATGCTCACGGTCGAGCGGTCCAAGCCGGTGGAGCCGGCGGGGCCGTTATAGGCGACGACGACCCCAGCGTCAGTAGAAAAGGCCCCAGTGGCGACCGTCGAGGCCTGCAGCGTTACTGAGGCGGCGGTGCCCGAGGGCGGCGAGGCAGAGACTACCGCCTGGGCAGGGGACGAGGCCTCGTCCTCTAGGAGGGCCTTGTCCAAGACGAGGGACCCGCTCGTCATCGACACCGCGTTGGTAGCCGTAGAGCCCCCCTGGCTAGCGCCGGTCACCGTGAGGCCGTCCAAGGTGGCCTCTACGCCCGGCGCGAGAGTGACCTCGCTCGTGGGGGCGGGGCTGAGCGTCGAGGCGAGGCCGGTAATTGTGGTGCTGAAGGCGCCAGCGCCTTCGATCGTGACATTGGACGCCACGCTGAAGCCGCCCGAGAACTGCCCGGCGCCAACCAACACCTTGTCGCCGTCAGTGGTGCAGGCGAGGGCGCCGGCAATGGTGCCGAAGGGGTCAGAGCTGGTGCCGGCGGGAGACGCGCAACCAGTGGCCGTGCCGGTCGAGGTTACGTACCAGGTGGTGTACGGGGTGCCCCCGGTGTCGTAAGCGCCGATGTCGCAGCCGACCCGCGCCGCTGCGTTGCGGGGGTCGCCCCTTTGGTCGAGGTCGTTGACGAGGACGCTCGATGTGCAATTGGAGACGCTGTTGGTCCCAATCGCAGGGCTCCCGGCGAGAAGGGCCATGGTCGGCGTGGGCCCGCCGTTGTCGGCGAGGGGCCCCAGGTGAGGGTCGAGCCCGGACGTGCTTACGATGTCGCCGTCGACCCCGTTCGTAACGGTGCAGGCGCTGTTGGGCGCGGTGCCGACCACCAGGTTGTTGCCGAGGTCGGTGAGCGTGGCGGCGCCGCACGTGGCCGCTTTGTTCCCTTGGCTCAGCAGTACCGTGCCGCCCATCGAGACGGTCGAGGCGTCGAGCGCCCGCAGGGCCTGGAGCGCGCTTGCCACGACGGTGTCGTCGAGGAGGGAGAGGTTGGTGTTTAGGACCGTGACCGTTGCCGTCACAATGGAAGAGGCGTCGATGGTGCTGTTGACGATGCTCACGGTCGAGCGGTCCAAGCCGGTGGAGCCGGCGGGGCCGTTATAGGCGACGACGACCCCAGCGTCAGTAGAAAAGGCCCCAGTGGCGACCGTCGAGGCCTGCAGCGTTACTGAGGCGGCGGTGCCCGAGGGCGGCGAGGCAGAGACTACCGCCTGGGCAGGGGACGAGGCCTCGTCCTCTAGGAGGGCCTTGTCCAAGACGAGGGACCCGCTCGTCATCGACACCGCGTTGGTAGCCGTAGAGCCCCCCTGGCTAGCGCCGGTCACCGTGAGGCCGTCCAAGGTGGCCTCTACGCCCGGCGCGAGAGTGACCTCGCTCGTGGGGGCGGGGCTGAGCGTCGAGGCGAGGCCGGTAATTGTGGTGCTGAAGGCGCCAGCGCCTTCGATCGTGACATTGGACGCCACGCTGAAGCCGCCCGAGAACTGCCCGGCGCCAACCAACACCTTGTCGCCGTCAGTGGCGCAGGCGAGGGCGCCGGCAATGGTGCCGAAGGGGTCAGAGCTGGTGCCGGCGGGAGACGCGCAACCAGTGGCCGTGCCGGTCGAGGTCACGTACCAGGTGGCGCCGGCTACGACGGTAGCGCTAGCGGTCGCTGCGGCGTTGGTGATGCCGGTGACCCCGACGAGAAGGCCACAGACGGCCAACAAAGCTCGGGGGAAATGGACGACCCTGGCACGCAAGCGCGCCAGTATGGGTAACGGGAGCCTGGAGGGGGACGTGCGCATTCTTTCTCCTTTTTCGAGTGGCGCTAGAAGTGTGCACTGGCAGCGGCCCGCTTCACATCTAGAGACCGACTAGTTCGCGCCGGGCCCGCCTAAAGAGCCTCTATATAGGCCCTCACGGTGGCGCAGAGCTGCGCTGACCAGGCCTCGAGCCCGGAGCAGAGGAGCCGGCGTTCGTCCTCGGCCCCGCCCGACGCGACAAGGCGCCGGAGCTCGGCTTCGAGCGCCCCGCCGAGCCTGCCGCTCGGTACCACTTCGGCGAGGCGCACCAGGTTGGAGCGGGAAGGGGACTGCTGGAAAGCCCATGCCTCGTCATGTAGGTCGAGGTCGAGCACGACGTCTGTCCTGCCAAGCGACCAGGCCAGGGCGCGCAGGTCGACGAGCTGGCCCGGGTCGTCGGGGCAAGAGACGCCGGGTGATGCGAGGGCCACAGACAGAATTGTCGGGTCGCCGGGTGGGGCAAAACATCTGGAGACCAACTATTTGGCTCTGGGCCCGCGTCTATAGAAGTTGTTTAAGTTGGGACGGCGCCTCTCACAGGCCAAACTGCTGTGCCGCTACCGCGGCTTGGACCCTGCTCGTGACGCCCAATTTCCGCAGGATGTTGGAAACGTGAACGCCTGCGGTGCCCTGGCTTATAAAGAGCTCACGACCGATCTCTTTATTGGAGAGGCCCCGGGCGACGAGCCGGAGCACAGCCACTTCCCGCTCGCTCAGCGCCCCAACTACGGCTCTGGGCCGGTTCCCAGGGCTGGCCTCGGGCGCCTGCGCAACCGTCGGGCCGGCTTGGCGGGCGAGCGCCACCGCCTCTGGGGCCGACATGGCGCGACCGGCTTCCCAGCACGTGGCGAACAGCTCGTTACCCAAGGAACGTCTGGCGCTCTCGACTGCCCGGTCGACCAGAGGCCGCTCTGCTGGCGGAACAGGCGCACCGATCATTTCCCGGAGGGAAAGAGCGGCCGCCACCAACTTGGCAGACGTTCCCCCACCTTCTTCGGGCCAGTAGGCGCCGAGCGACTCCAAGACGCTCGCAACCCTCCACAGGTCGCCGAGCCCCATGTGGATCCCGAGGCTCTCGCGAAGTAGCGACGGCCCTCCGGGCACGCCGGCTTTGCAGGCGATGTCCCCGAGCAGGTGCAACGACCAGGCCGTACCCTCTTGGTAGCCGACGGAACGGGCGAGTGCCAGGGCCCGTTCGAGGCGCCCCCGGGCCTTGTCAGCTTCTTCGGCATGCAGCGCGGCAGCACCTAAGTTGACAAGGGCCGAAATGCACTCTTGGTGCCGGCCTGCCCGCTCGAAGTAGGAAAAGGCCCTTCCACAAAGCTCCTCTGCCTCCTCGTAACGACATTCCAACCAAGCCACGAACCCGAGGTAGTCCTCGGAGGAAGCGACTCCTGCCGGTTCGCCGAGCTCGCACCAGAGCCGGAGGCTCTCGCGGTGCAAACGGCGTGCGTCTTCATAGTTGCCACGTTCGCGCTGCACCGAACCGAGGCGTTGCACCGCTCGGGCGACCGCCGCCTTGTCACCCAACTGTTCGTTGAGCACCCTTGCCCGCTCGAGCCGGCTTTCGGCCACCTGGTAATCGCATTGGAGGAACGCAAGCGCCCCCGCGCCGCAGAGCACCTTGGCCCGGACCGCTGGGCTCATTTGGTCGCTCAGCTGCGCGGCCCGCTCGAGCCACTTGCGGGCCTCGTCGTAGTAACCGCGCCGGTACCAAAACGCCCAGAGCGACCCCGCCAAGTCGCCGCCTACATCGGGGCGCGCCGCCTCTTGGCGACCGGGCGGCGCGAGCAGCTCTCGGTCGAGGACGGCTCTCATGTTGTCGTGCTCGAGCTCCAGCCGCTCTAGCCAGCGGTCCTGGTCGCGCCCTTCGAGACCTGCTTCTCCCTGCTTGGCGAGCTCCGCGTAGAAATGGCTGTGGGCGTGCAGCGCCCCGGGCGCCTCTGGCGAGGCAAGCAGTTTGGCCAGGGCTTGCTGGCGGACGGTCTGCAGGAGCCGGTAGCGATGCTCGGGGCCGCGCTGTGCGACCTGGACGAGGGACTTGCCGACCAGGCTCGCCATCATGGCACTGACCGGCGTGCTCCCGGCCCCCCTCGCCACCAGACCACGCGCAACGGCCTCTACCGCTAGGAGCGAGAAGGTGCCCTGGAAGCATGCCAGGGTTCGCAGGAGGTCCTTTTCGCTTGGCGTTAGGAGGCCATAGCTCCAGTCGAGCGCCGCCTCGAGGGTCCGGTGGCGCTCTGGGGCGCTGCGGCTCGGGTGCCGCAGCATGTTGGCCTCCGAGTCGAGGCGTGAGGAAACCTCGCCAACGCCGAGGGCCGAAGCAGCCCCGGCGGCCAGCTCGATGGCGAGCGGCAGCCCGTCAAGCCTCCTGCAAAGGGCTGCGACTGTGCCGAGTTCTTCCTCAGCCGGCGCCCATTCCCATGCGAGCGCCGAGACGCGCTCACAAAACAGGAGCACGGCGTCACTCGAAAGCGGTGCCTCCCCCCGGTCGGGCACCTCCAGACCGCCGACTTCGAACAGGCGCTCTCCTGCGACGCCCAGCGCTTCCCGTGAGGTAGCTAGCACGCGGAGCGCCGGGCAGTCACGAAGGAGCTTTTCCACGAGCAGCGCGCACTCCGCCACGACCTGCTCGCAATTATCGAGCACGAGCACAGTCCTTTTCGCCCGAAGGCGGCTGATGATCGTCGAGACCAGGCCGTCGGCTTGTGTTTGGGCTATATGGAGGGCGTTCGCCACCACCGGGGCGACCAAGCCCTCCCCGGCCGAAACGGCTGCGAGCTCGACCCAATGAGGCGCCCCGAGCTGGAGGCCCCCAAGACCTTCGGCCACCGCCAAGGCGAGGCGCGTCTTGCCGGCACCGCCTGGGCCAACGATCGTCACCGCACGGTGGTGGGTGACCATCTCGACAACAGCGGCGATCTCCGTTGTGCGGCCTACGAGGCTGCTGAGCGCGACCGGCAGCGATGATGGTCTGTCGCTGAGCTCGCGCACCTCGTCCAGCATGAGCCCTTCCCTCGTCTCGTGCGCCGGAGGACCGGCTTACCTGGGGCCCCAACCCTTTAGGTGGCCCGGGCCTCGCCGCTCAGGCGGCTAGTAGGATGATAATTGATCCCGATCAGCCTCGCTTAGGGCTGCCTAAGGACATCCTGGCATAAATGCGATCACGCAACTGAGCTGGGGACCGGGTAATTGCCCCCTAACCGCCCCTAACCGCCTTGTGGCGCTTTGGCGCCACGGCTCAGGCCTTGTCAATGCCGGCTGTCCAACATCGGAGTGCCACATCGGCAAGACTGCTGCGATGGCGTTCGGTCAGCACC
>JAJYMM010000229.1:0-4259 GCA_021787035.1 Actinomycetes bacterium | reverse complement strand
GGCTCAGGCCTGTCAATGCCGGCTGTCCAACATCGGAGTGCCACATCGGCAAGACTGCCTGCGATGGCGTTCGGTCAGCACCCAGGCCCACCCGCGTCGACGAGACAGATGGAGGAGCTTCTTGGCCTCCTAAACGATGCGGGCCATACCGACTTCCGCGACGCGCGCGGGCCGATGGGGTTCACGCAACGTCAGGCCGCCGGCAAGTTCACCCGCGACGAAGCAGCGGCCTTTATCGCCCGGCTCCAGGGCAATGTGGAAGGGGCTCCCCGCACCGTTGTCCCATCGGCGAGGCTCTCCGCGCAAGAGCAGCTACTGCGCCACTTGCCCGCTGGCCAGCTCGCTGCGGAGCTCCGGCGCCGTGGTTGGACCGTCACCGAGCCCGTTACGAACAGCTCGAGCTAGCCTCCACCCACGACCGAGGCTGAGAACGTCCTCGGTCCTTGCATATAGGTCCCCCTTGCCGAGACGTTACGGATCGTGCTTACCCGCTTACCAGCCCGCTCGGCGCCCCGGCCCTCAAGGTGGCCCGGTGGCCGTAGCAGAGAGCCAAGTTCAAGGTATGGGCAGGACCACGATCCCGAAGCGCTCCTCTGCATTGGTGACGAGCTCGGTGGGGATGGCCGACTGGGACACGGTCCGGAACTGGTCCTCACGGGCACCGCCGGGCCCGAACAACGCGATGCCCACCAGGTCCTGTGCTGGGTCGTGGCGCACCCGGTAGCGGACTCCCCCGAAGTAGGCGCGCCGAAAGGCGGCCGCCCAGGCCTGGGTGGTCGCGTAGTCCGTGGTTGTATGGATCTCCCCGGTGACCCCGAATTTCCGGCTCTTCGGCTGGGTGACGTCGGCCAGGAGGGCTTCTGCTCGAAGCCTGATGAGGGACAGCACCTTCTGCAAGAGGAGAGTCTCGGCCACCACCGACGCCTCTCGGAAGACCTCCACGAAACTGGCCAGAGGCTCTTCCCCGAGGTAGCAGGTACCTTCCGGCGGGGCGAGGTCAAAGCGCCCGGACCCGTCAGCGCTAAAGAAGCCCACCCCATGCTCACGCTTGTGAATACGGGCCAATACGTGGGTGGACCCAAGCCGGTAGGCGGGGAACCGCTGCAGGTCCTCGGGCGGGGGCCCTAGAGAGGACGTGGGGTTCACTGACCAAGGCGAGCAGCGCTGCGACGCGCGGCCCCGAGGACGCGGGCCGGCTCCCTACCCTCGGCCAGCCACCGAGCAGGGGTCGTGGCGTCGAGGGTCTCGGTCACGGTGTTGAACCAGGAAGCCACGGTCCACTCGTCCACCCCCGCGGCCCTGAACACCGTCAAAATGGCTTGGAGGCCGGGAAGAACATGCTTGGTCGTCGCCCCGGGCCGGTCCACGAGCTGGAAGGCCGGGAACCGCACCCGGCGCCCACCGGAATGCAGGGCCAACAGCCCGCCTCGTTGGGCCCGGTCGTGGATGGCTTGACGGGAGACCCCGAGCACGGTCGCCACCTGGTCCGCCGTGAGCGCTGGGCCTAAGTGACGGTCCCAAACCTGCTCGGCGCCCACCAGCAGGGCCGCTCGGCGCCCCAGCTCTTCCGCCGAACCGGCCGTTTCCCCCACCCCTAGGCCTAAGCGCTCCAAGGTGTCGCTGAAGGAGTTACGCGCCCGGGCGACGAACGTGGAAGTCACGAAGACCATGTTAGTCGTTTCGTCAAGTTGTCAAGCACCCGGCGACTGGTTGACGGACAGGATGCGGTCGCCCGGTGCGTGTCGGCGACGGAGGGAGCTTGACCGATGACCAAAACCCCATCGGGAGGCTTTCTGGGGCTTTTCGAACTGCCTTGGGTGGTCACAGCGCCGGGATCGTCTCGAAGCGCTGCCGCCCCCGGAACCGATAGATCTGAAAGTCGGCGTCGAGGGTGAAGATCCTCCGGTCGCTGCGCTCCTCAGCCAGCGCAACGAGGGTGGCGTCCGCCAGGTCCATCGGTAGATCCGCGTACTGGTCCATCAACCGAGCGCTCCGGTTGACGGCGGATGGCGAGAGCTCTGCGACGACGAGTCGCTCAGTCGACACGAGGCGCCAAAGGGCCTGTTGAGCTCGGATGCCACCGGCGCGAGCGAGCAGGTACATTGCCTCGGTGAACGCTGGCCAAGTCGTGATGAGCGGGAGGGTCAGCTCACCGAGCGCGTCCATGCACGAGGCGTGGTCGGGCTCGTCGGCGTCGATGATCGCGATAAGGGGACCTGCGTCGGCGAGCGTCACCGGCGCTTTCGGTCCTCCGCCAGCGACTTACTGAAGGCGGTACCGGTCCGGCGAGCTCGGCCGCCACCACCGTGGACCACCCCGGCCACGTCGGCGAAGCGCTCGCTCGGGTGGCCGGCCAGCGTCTCCTCGGCTCGCTCCGCCGCAGCCCGGCGGAGGAATTCTGATACGGACTCGCCCTTGGCTGCCGCCGCGCGACGTACCTTCTTGTCGAGGTCGGCATCGAGCCGAAGGCTTCGCATGAGGCAAATGTATCACAGGGGTGGTCGATGTGATACACCAAGGCCCTTCCTTTATGAGGCGCGCCTTTTGGTACGACACGGGGGTTCCGTCCCTCGCGCAAGGTGCACTTCGGGCGCTTCCGCAGGCTAAGTGGCCGTCCGGCCTATACCCCCGCCGGCACCGCTTTGGCAGTGTGCCTGTACCAGAGCTCGAGCGTGAGCAGCTGCCAGATCTGTTTGGAGTGGTCCTGGCGGCCCGAGCGGTCGTCGTCTACGAGCTTGCGGACGGCTTCGTCGCGCAAGAAACCGCTCGCCACGAGCTCCCCGCGCTGGAGCACGTCGTCCACGAGCGTGACTAGGTCGCGACGCACCCAAGCCCGGAGGGGGGCTGAGAAAGATGCCTTGGGACGGTCGATGATCTCCTCTGGGAGCCATGCCCGCGCTGCTTCCCGGAGCGCCAGCTTGCTTTTGCGGCCGACCACCTTTTCCTTACCCTCCAAGGAAAAAGCGGCCCGGAAGACGACCGGGTCCACGAAGGGCACCCGCACCTCGGTGGAAGCCGCCATGCTCGCCCGGTCCGTGTATGTCAGGTTGAGGCCCGGGAGGAAGAGGCGGGAGTCCGCCAGGCACATCCTGTTTACCTGGTCGTCAAGAGTGTTGTCGGCATAGACGGCGAGGTGGTCGGCGAGCACCTCTTCGACTACCGGCTCGAGGTCGGGGTCGAGGAGGCCTACGAGGTCGGCGGGGTCGTAGAGGCTGTAGCTACGGCGGAACGCCTCTTCTTCCGGTAGCTCGGCGAAAGTGAGGAACCTCTTTGCCCAGCGGGCATATCGGAGGCCCCGTCCCCCAGCCGCCACCGGCATCTTGCCCACTGCCATCCTCACGGCTTGGCGGGCAGCCCCCGGGAGCTGGCGGTAGCGACCGGCCATCAGGCACGCAACGTGCTTGCGGTACCCGCCAAACAGCTCGTCGGCTCCCATGCCCGAGAGCACCACCTTGACCCCGGCCTCCCTTGCCGCCTGGCACATGAGGAGCGTGTTTATGGCGGCAGGGTCGCCGATCGGCTCGTCCAAGATGTCAACGAGCTGGGGCAGGAGGCCGACAACATCGGGTGCGATCTCTATCTCGTGCAATTGCACGCCGTAGCGCTTGGCTATTTTCCTTGCATAGACGGCGTCGTCGGGCATCGCCTCGATGCGCTGGTCCTCTCGCCGGAACGTGATCGTGTACGCGTCGACCGCAGGGTTGGCGGCCTTGGCGAGCACCGTCACGATCCCCGAGTCGAGGCCGCCCGAGAGGAACGACGAGACCGGGACGTCAGCCACAAGGTGCGCTTTGACCGATGCCTCGATGACCTCGCGGAGGTCGTAGGGAGGCCCGGCGGCGGCTGCGGCAGCGACCTCGGCGATGTCGAAGTAGGCCTGTACTTGGTGGCTTCCGTCGGGCCGGAACTCCGCCCAAGTCCCCGGCTGAAGCTTTTGCACGCCCTTTAGCGCGCAACGCCCGTCTGGGACCCAATAAAAGAGGATGGACGCGATGAGGGCGGCGGGGTCGGGCTCGAGGTCTGGCCCAAGGGCGGCCGAGATCGCCTTTAGCTCGGAGGCAAAGAGGACCGACCCGTCCCGGCGCACGTAGTGGAGCGGTTTGATCCCAAAGGGGTCGCGGGCGAGGAAAAGGGAACCGCTGCGCTCGTCCAAGACGGCGAACGCGAACATGCCCCGGAGCTTCGGCAGGCAGCGGGGCCCCCAGCGCCTCCACGCCTCCAAGAGAACCTCGGTGTCGGAGTTGGTCACAAACCGCGAG
>JAJYMM010000084.1 GCA_021787035.1 Actinomycetes bacterium | reverse complement strand
GCGGGCACCGCTCTAATAGTGGTCGAGCCCGACCCCGACCTTCGCCAAGAGCTATGCCAGTACCTGCCATCTGAGTGGGGCCTCCAGGCGTTCAGTTCGCTTGACGAAGCCGACGGAGCACGCGTCGATGCCGGTAGGCCCATCATCTTGGTGCTCGGGCCGTCCCAGGCCACCGAGGCATCGCTTTCTCGAACGGCCGCCACTCTCGAGGAGACCCAAGGCGCAGGTGCGCTCCTCGTCGCCGGCTCGCTGTCCCCAACTCTCATGCGCCTCGCCCTCCGGGCGGGCTTAAACGACGCAATCAGCCTGCAGGCAGCGCCCGACTACCTCCAAGAAGCCGTCGCCGACCTCGCGCGCCGCCTGGAAAGCGAGCTTGCTCGCCAGAAACATGCCTTTTCATCGGCCCAGGCGCGCGGCCGCGCTGACGCCGGCTACCTGACGACGGTGTACTCCCCCAAGGGCGGCGTAGGGAAGTCAGTAGTAGCCGTGAACCTTGCAGCCGCCGTCGCCCAGCGGACGGCGGAACCTGTCGTGATCGCCGACTTGGACCTCCAGTTTGGCGACGTGGCGGTCATGCTCCGGCTCCAACCCCGCCACACCTTTGCCGATGCCATCTCCGCGGGGGAGCTCCTTGATGAAGCCCTGCTGCGAAGCTTCCTCGCCCGGCACGAAAAAAGCGGCGTCTGGGCACTTGCCGCCCCCACTTCCCCTTCTGATGCCAACGTGGCGGGCCCCGCCGACATGCTGCGCGTACTAAACCTATTGCGCGACATGTTCCCCCAGGTCATCGTCGACACCCCTCCGCAGCTAAACGAGTTCGTCCTCCAAGCCATCGCAGCAAGCGACACGGTCGCTTTCGTCGTCGGCATGGACGTGCCGTCGGTGAAGAACGCTCACCTAGGCCTCCAAGCCTTCGAACTTCTCCAAGTCCAGCGCGACAAGGTCCTCGTCGTACTAAACCGCGCGGACTCCAAAGTGCACCTCACCTGGCACGACATCGAAAGGGCCCTGGAAACAAAGGTCGACGTGGGCTTCCCCTCTGAGGTAACCGTCCCTCAGGCCATCAACCAAGGCCAGCCTGCGCTCGTCGCGTACCCGCGCTCGCGCTTCGCCGCGCAAGCGCTACAACTCGCCGACCTGGTCCTCGCCCGTGCCCAGGGCGTCGAGATCAAGCCGAGGCGGCAATGACATCGGCGCCCCAATGACCGCTAGCCACTACGGGCGCGACGCGTGGATCCCCGCGAGCCAAGCCGGAGGCCGCCCACAGCCAGAGGACAAGCCGGGCACCACCGGGCTTTACGGTCGGCTCCAGGAAGGCATGGCCAAAAGTGCGCCCCGGGCGGCGGCCCTGGAGGCGGTGAGAGAGCGAGCCCATCGCCGAGTCATTGCCGAGCTCGGCGCGGCCTTCTACGACGGCGTTATCGGTCAGGAGGAACTGCGCACCCGCGTCCAACGAGTCGTCCTAACGGCACTGCGCGCCGAGAAAACCCCCATGTCATCGGCTGAGGCCGCCGAGGTAGAGCGCGCGGTAACCGACGACGTCCTCGGCTACGGGCCGATCCAGCGCCTCCTCAGGGACCCGACAGTATCGGAGATCATGGTCAACGGCCCCGACCAGGTCTACATAGAACGCGACGGCAAAATCCTCCCGACCAAGGTGTCTTTCCTCGACGACGCACATCTCTGCCAGGTGGTGGGACGCATCGTGGCCGAAGTGGGCCGCCATATCGACGAGTCTTCACCGATGGTCGACGCTCGTCTCCCTGACGGCTCACGCGTCAACGCCGTATACCCCCCATTGGCGGTCGGGGGGCCTTTCTTGACCGTGAGGAAGTTCGCCACCGAGCCCTTCACCTTCGAAGATCTGGTACGCGCCGGCGCTTTTACGTGGCAGGCCGGCGAGCTGCTCCGCGCCTGCGTGGCCGGCCGAGCCAACATCTTGATCTCCGGAGGAGCCAGTACCGGCAAGACGACGCTGCTCGACGTCCTCTCCTCGTTCATCCCCGCCGACGAGCGGATAATAACCATAGAGGACGCCAAGGAACTGCAGCTGCGCCAGCGCCACGTCCTTTCGCTCGAGTCGCGGCCGGCCAATACCGAGGGCAAGGGTGAGGTGACCATAAGGGACCTGCTCCGCAACGCCCTCCGTATGCGGCCTGACCGGATCATAATTGGTGAGTGCCGTTCCGCTGAAGCACTCGACATGCTCCAGGCCATGAACACGGGCCACGACGGTTCGCTCACAACGGTCCACGCCAATAGCCCACGTGACGCGCTCTCACGGGTTGAGACCATGACCCTCATGGCTGGTTTCGACCTA
This sequence comes from Actinomycetes bacterium, assembly GCA_021787035.1. GTDB lineage: Bacteria > Actinomycetota > Acidimicrobiia > Acidimicrobiales > Palsa-688 > JAJZYO01. The sequence goes on along the minus strand of JAJYMM010000084.1, from coordinate 8,170 downwards.
CCTGCCAGGGCGGTACGGGAACAGATCGCCTCGGCCCTCGACTTGATCGTCCACCTAGCGAGGCTCCGCGACGGTACGAGGAGGGTTATGAAAGTAACGGAGGTGGGCGGCATACAAGGTGAAATAGTGCTGCTCCAGGACATCTTTGTCTTCGACCACCGAGCGGCTGGTGCCGGCGCAGGCCAGTCCCTCGGCCAACTGAGGGCCACCGGGCTCCGCCCGCAGCTCATGGAGCGCCTCGAAGACCGGGGCGTCAAGGTGGAAGCCGCAGTCTTCGCACCGTCCACCGATGTGCGCGCCCACGTAGTAACGAGCTACAACACCCTGCAGGCGGCGCGCACCAACGGGCGGGAGACATGACGGTCGCCTCCCTCGCAATAGCACTTGACTGGCTCCGCCACTGGAGCCCCTCACACATGACGACCCCTCTCGGCCTCGGCCTTTGCGCGACGATGGTCGCGCTGGTCCTAGCCGTTTTGTTCACTCGCAACCATCACCTACGGACGGAGAAACCCGATACGTCGCGCGCAAACACGCGCTCCAGCGCTTTTCACAACATGGGGGCCGCGGCACGCTTGTCCGCCATGGTCCATGGCTCCCCAAACCACAATTTAAGCTCCCTGCTTGCGCCTTACCGCTTTGCACCGGCTACCTCGGTTGGCGGTCGCGAGGAATCCAACTGGTCCCTATTCACCACACCCCAGCTTCGGCGCTTCGCCTTGGCCCTCGAACGCATTGCGTCACGTACCAGCCTTGCACCCAAGCTCGACAATGCCCTCGGCCGTGCTGGGGTTCGCTCTCGCGCTGGCGAGATAATGGCCGTCTGGCTCCTCGCGACCGTCCTCCTCCTCACCTTCGGCTGGACGGTCGCCGGGCCGATCGGTTGCGCGCTCGTGGCAACCATTGCCGTGGTCGCCCCCCTCGCTGGCCTCCAGGGGGCAGCCGAGCGCCGCGCCAAGCTCTTCGCCACGCAACTCCCCGACATACTGAAGCTGACCGCCAGCTCGCTCCGAGCGGGCTTCGCGCTCCTCCAAGGCCTAGAGGCGGTGGCCAAGCAACTCCAGGAACCATCCGCCGGAGAGTTGCAGCGGGTCATCATCGAAGCTCGCTTGGGTAGGCCGGTCGAAGAAGCGCTGGAGGCTGCTGCCCAACGCATTTGCAACCGGGACTTCACCGAGAGCGTGGCAGCCGTCCGCATCCAGCAAGAGGCCGGAGGCAACCTGGCCTCCCTGTTCGAGACGCTGGCAGAGACCATGCTCCAGCGACTACAACTCCGGCGCGAGATCCGGACCCTCACCGCTGAGGCGAGGCTGAGCGCCTACGTACTCGCTGGTCTACCCCTCCTGATAGCAGGGTTCCTGTTCGCGACCAGCCCTAAGTACGTCCTCGTCCTATTCCACAACCAGGCTGGCAAGATCGCGCTCCTCGCGGCACTGGCGCTCCAGCTACTGGGTTTCCTTTGGATGTTCAGGACCGTGAAGATCGAGGACTGAAATGCCAGAAGCGCTGTACCCGGCCGGCGGGATCCTCTTGGTGCTCCTCACTGGCGCCGTTTGGCAGCGGGTTAGTTCCAACCGAAGGGCGACGCTCGCCACCTTGCGCTCCGCCGTCGGCTGGGCATCGCTTCGTGGCACGTCCGCCGCCGCAATTGCGGGCGTCTCATCGTACCCACACCAGCCCATCGACGGACCTATCCGGGCCCGCCTTGGCATTTCCCGTCTCCTCGGTGCCATCGGGCGCCTAGCACGCAAGATTACCCCGCCCATTTATACCGCCAGCGCCACGCGGCGCCTCCGGCTTGCGGGCAAAGGCCGTAGTGTGGACGGCGAAGGCTTCCTGGCCTTCCGGCTTTTGACGCTGGCTCTCATTCTTCCCTTGTTCGCCGCCCTCGAGCTGGCGTCCCCGATCCGCGGCCTGGAGGCTCTGCTCGCCTTCATCCTTCTCGCCTTTTTGCTTGCGCTCGGGCCCGAAGCTCTCTTGAACCGCATGGTCTCCTCGCGCCAAGAACAGATCCGCCGCGACCTCCCCGCCGTGGCAGAGCTACTCATGATCAGCGTGGAAGCCGGGCTCGGTTTCGACCAAGCCCTTTCAAGATCGGCCACCTCGGTCCAGGGGCCTCTCTGTGACGAGTTCTCCCGCTACCTAGGCGAAGTCCGGATGGGCTCCGCGCGCCGCGAGGCGCTCGAGGCGCTAGACCGTCGGACCGATGTCGACGAGCTTCATTCCTTCCTCATGGCCCTCGCCCAAGCAGAGACCTTCGGCATTTCAATTGGCTCAATCCTGCGGTCCCAGGCCAAGCGCACGAGGGAAGCTCAACACCAACACCTCCAGGAGCGTGCGCAAAAGGCGCCCGTCAAGATGTTGTTCCCCTTGGTCTTCTGTGTCCTACCGGCACTCTTCGTCGTAGTCCTCGGGCCAGCGGTGATCGAGATTTACCGCGAGCTCATCAAATGAGGCGTGCCCGCTGCCTCAACCAACGGCACCGGAGCGACCAGGGAGCAGTCCTGGTCGAGTTCGCCCTCGTGCTCCCGATATTTGCCCTCATGCTCTTCGCGATGGTCCAGTTCGGCGTGCTCTTCGCTGGATGGGCCCAGCTCCGAAATGCCGTCCAGACTGGCGCCCGGATGACATCCCTGGGTGAACAAAGCCCTGCGTGCGGGCCCCTCAGCCTCCCAACTTGTACGGACGCCATCTTGATCGGAAGGCCCATTGGTTTGGCCTTGAGCGCTGGCAATATCACCTCCGTCGTTATAGACAACCCCGATCAAGCGCAATGCACTTCCCCTCTGGCCACTTGCACGGACGCAAGCTGGCTAGACGGGTACTACATCTACCAAAACGGTGCATGGGAGCAGGTCGTCAGCGCTGCCACGTCCTCGCCTTCGCCGGGCCAGATCGCTGACCAGAGCGCACTCATCGCAGCCACCAGCTCCCCTGGTACTTGGTCATGCGCCGGTACCGACCCTGCTGGGTACTGCACGGAGATCACCACGGCGGGCTCCAATGGGACGGCGGTCCCTGCCCTCGGCAGCGACTACGGCAATATAGCCGTCGAATGCCTGCCGGCTGCGCCCTCCTGCGGCGCGAACAGCCAAGTGCTCGTCTGCGCAAGCTTCCCGGCCGCCGCCTTTTCTGGCCTCTTGCCGAGCATAACCGTCTTCAGCGAGAGCGACCTCTATATGGAGACGGGTACGGCAACAACAGCCAACCAGGGAGGGATCTCGTGTGGCTGAGCCAAGGCTGCTCCGCGAACTAGCAGACCCCCGATCGCCTGGCCGGGACCAAGGAGCCGTGTTAGTCCTTTGGGTATTGTCCCTCGCCGCCCTCATGGGGTGCCTCGCTCTCACCGTACGCCTCGGCAACCTCCAGCAACAAGCTGTCAACGTCCAAGACGCAGCGGACTCGGCTGCTCTGGCAGGGGCGGCGACGCTGGCCCCCGATGTGGGGACACTGGTGGAGCAGTTCATCCCCATCCCCGGACAGGCATGTCCCGTGACAACACTTGACCAGTGGGAGCCTTGCAACAGCCTAACCTGGCTCGACGGGAACTACCTCTATGACCCCGAGGCCCCACCTGGCGCCTATTGCCATTCGACCCTTTGCGGCGGCTGGTGGGAGATCGTTGGCACAGTGCAAGGGCCGGGACAGATTGGCGACACGCAAGCCTTCGAGGACGCGACTTCTCTTGGCCCGTGGACCTGCGCTTACGCAGACGTGACGAGGCGGAAGGGCCACTACCTCGACTATTGCGGCGCCCTAAACACCGGCGTAACGGACCCAACCGCCCCATGGGACGTGAGCGGCCCGGTACCGGCCGACCCAACGGCCAACGCGGCAATTGTCGCTACCAACAACGCCCTAGCTGTCACGGCCAACTACAAGTTGCACCCGGCGTGGTCCGCCTGTGGCTCCTCGTTGCCGGGCCAGCTGTCACTGGCCGAGGGTTGGGACGGGACAACTTGCCTGGCCTACGAGCTCACCGCTCCCGGCCCTAACCAAAACGTGATTTTCTGGGCTCGACTTGACGTCAACGGCCTCATACGAACGGCGTGGGCCGCAGGATTGCCGCCAAGGCTTTGTTCCGGCCTCCCCGAGGCTGGCAACTGCGACTGAATAGCCGCTGCCACGGCGCACCGGCCCCGTCAACAGCCGCTCACCTCAACCGAAAACCTCATCTGCGCGGTATCAGGCGGTGACGCACTGTCGGTGACAACAAGAGTGAAAACGCCGGGGTAGCCAGGCCCGCCTCCGGGAGGGCAGCGTGCCGGCCCGACCTGGACCGTTTCTTCCTGGCCATTTTGACCCGGGCTCTCGAGGGCCAGGAACCCCGGCTCCTCCTGTGGCGGCGAATAATTGAGCGAATACCTGTCCGGGCCTTCACCGCCCCGCACTGCCAAATTTATCGTCAAGGTCGCGTTATGCTGAAGCTCTAATGTACATGGGGGCCCGCCTCCGCTCCTACACCAGGCCGACTTGCCCCCCCCAAAATTGCCCGTTGGCTGGCTTGGCTGACCGGCCGGCGTCGAGGTGTAGCCTCCCAGTCCCAGTGCGCTCCCAATGTTGTTGAGCTGGTGCACAGGACCTGCGCTCACACCGCCAAAATACACGAGGGCGCCAATGGCTGCCACGGCAACCAGCGCCACGAGCAGCATGTACTCCAAGATCGCCACGCCCGCCTCGGCCCGTGCATGCCTTTTGCGCCAACAACTCAGGGCAACTGGCGAGCTCACGTCATGCCTACCTTTCCCAACGCCGCAAACCGCTCTTGGCGGGCTTCGTGACGCTCCCGGAGGCAGTGCCTAGGGTACCGTAGTAGTGGTGATGCTGTTGATGTCGCCGGTGACTTTGTTGATCGTAGAGTTGAGGCTCCCGCTCAGCGCGACGAGCGCACCGATTGCCGCCACCGCGATGAGCGTGACCAACAGGACATACTCGACCAGGCTGGCGCCGACCTCGTCTCTGGGCGAGAACTGGCGCTGCATCCAGCTTGCCAGCCGTGCCTCGGTATAAAGAACACGGTTCTTCATGGGAAGCCCCTCCTTCGGGAAATCTGGTGCCGCCAGGCCCCCTTGTCCTGCCTGGCACACGTTGGGCGCTGCTACCAGTCTCTACGGCTCACAACAAGCCGTCCATAGGCCAATAGGCTCATATCCTGCAGCGGATCTGGCAATCCTGCCTTGGCGGATTGCGCCGGTCCAGGGGAGATCCCGAGCCGCAACAGCCGCCGGACAAGAGCCCGTCCGCCCAGCCAGACGGCTTGTTCAAAGTGGAGGAGGCCGCTACGAAATGCGCACGAGGCCGAGCCGCACACCCTTGGCCACTGCTTGGCCCCTGCTTTCAACACCGAGCTTCGAGTAGATGTGCTCCAAGTGGTTCTTCACGGTCTTTTCGCTTATGAAAAGCTCACGAGCGATGCGGCCGTTCGACGCCCCGCCGGCGACAAAGCGGAGCACTTCTGCCTCCCTCGGCGTGAGGAGGCGCAAAAGTGACGGCGACGTGGCTCGCGACGACGCCCGGAGGTACGAGCTCGCCAGCTCGGCACCTTCGGCGTGTCCCGCCGCGGCTTCCCTCACGGTCGACACGATCTCTGAGGGGGCGCAGTCCTTGGTCAGGTAAGCGGCCGCCCCGGCTTCGAAGGCCTCCCTAACTGTGGCCTCGTCTGAGAACATCGTCAGCACAACGACGGCCGTCCCCGGGCACCTCCGGCGGAACTGACGGGTGACCTCGATGCCGTCGCCACCCGGCATCGAGATGTCCATCAATACGACATCCGGCCGGGCCCGCATGACCGCCTCCAGGGCGCTTTCGCCATCGCCAACATCGGCCACAACCTCGAAGCCGGCAAACTCCAGGCAGCGACGGAGCCCGTCGCGCAGGACTGGGTGGTCGTCTACCACCAGGACAGAGCTCATCGGTCCCTCCTCACCCTCGCTTTGCTTCCCCCCACCTGAGCGCCACCGTCGTCCCCTGGCCAGCCGGCGACCTAATGGACAAAGATCCCCCGATGACCTCCGCCCGCTCCCTCATCCCCAAGATCCCGTACGCGTCCGCGCGCAGTGCGGCCCTCGCCGCCAGTCCCCTGCCGTCGTCGGCGACCACGAGCTCCCCCGCCCGGCCGTCCCAGTAAAGCGACACATCGAGGTGGGTGGCCCCTGAGTGGCGTTCGGCGTTGTTTATGGCCTCCTCGGCGACCCGTGCCACCTCCCTGGCCAACCCTGCTGGAAGGCTGGCGACGGCGCTCACAGAGAGCGTCGTCAGCATGCCGGAGCGCTCCTGCGCCCGCCGGAGGAGCCCCTCCAACTCGTCCGAGATACCCTGTTGGTCAGTCACCTCGCTGCGCAGGTCGGTCAACTTGGTCCTGAGCTCCCGGACCACCCTGCGGGCTTCCGCGGCAAGCCCTCCAATCTCGCCAGACAGCTGGAGGCTCCCCTCGCTCAGCGAAATGCGCGCCTCTTCTTGGAGCGTGCCCAGGCTGAGAGCCAGGTAGGCGAGCGACTGGCCGACCCTGTCGTGGAGCTCGCGCGCAATGCGCACCCTCTCCTCTTCAGCGCCAACCTCCCGGAGCTGGCGGAACAGCCTGGCGTTGTCCAAAGCCAAACCCGCATGGCGCGCGACCCCCTCGACCATGTCGGCCTCTGAGCTACTGAACGCCGCCCCAGCACGGACCCGCTCAACAGCCAGCAGACCGACAAGGCTGTCGCGCGCCCACAGAGGCACGTAGAGGCCCGTCCATGCGCCGCTGTTCGCCCCCTCGCCCGCTGCGAGGCCGCCACGGCATACCGGCCCAAGCGAGCTCGCTGCTTCCTTCAAAGCCGGCGCCAACTCGCCAGGCACAACCGTCGCGGGTAGCTGGACCCCGTCCGCCAGCACCACCTCCCAGAGCCCCGCGGCGTTGCTATCTCCTGACCCGGCGAGCATAAGGACGACGACGTCTGGCTCAAGCAACTCGCGCAGGCGCTCCGCCAAATTGGCCACCGCGGCCCTCAGGCTCAACCCTGCAGGCACCGAGACCGCCTTGGCATGAAGTTCCAAAAGGAGCCGGTTGACCTCACCGAGGTTGCGAAGCCTCTCCACCTCGCCGTCTTTTGACTCCCTGCCCTTCTGCAACAACCATTCGCTGTAAGAGCCGAGCACGAAGAGAGCACCAAGCACGGCGAGCTCTTCCACATAGCGCGACGCGAGCGGCCTCGTCAAGGCCCCGGCCATCCCGGCTACGCCCAAGCCGACCAAGCCAGCAACGACCACCAAGGCGCCGGGGAGCAGGGGCATGACCAGCCCGAAAGTGAAACACGCCCCCGCCAAGCTCATCACGAACGCCGACGCCTCCCCCCCCGTCACAGCGACGAGGACGCCGCATAGGGCAACCTCCCCGAACCCGCCCCCGAGGGCGACCCACCCAGCTCGTTTCAGGTCTCGGACGTCCACCTCTGGTTCGAACGGCCACAGGGTCCGAGCCACAGCGAGCAGGCTGAGCAGCCCGGCCGCCACGATGTCTGATCGGTGAGGGCTTCGTAGCCCCACAGCGGCCACCGAAAGCGCTAGCGCGACCCAGCGCGTCGCAACGACTAGCTCCTTGATGCCCCAGGTGCCTTCGCCCAAAGCGCTGCGTTCGGGCACCCACGCCACGGGTGGTCGCTCGACAGCCGCCCTTGCACGCGCTGAGCGGCCGCCCACCTGATCGAAGGCCCTGCCGCCGCTCGCCCGCTGCTCAGCCTCAGGCGGTTGGACCACGGGACGCTCGACGATCGGCTCCTCGCCACTCCTGGCGGTGGGGGTTACTACGGGTGTCACCGCGGTCACGCGCCGACGGCTAGCTTCTCGCGCTCGGTCCCCGCCTCGACGTCGGGCTCGGCCGCGCTCCACCCGCTGCGGTATGCGAGAACGACCGCGGCGAGCTGTGACCTGACTTCCAGTTTGACCAATATCGAGCGTATCTGGCTCCGGACCGTCGGCACCGAAACGTATGCCTCGCGCGAGATCTCCCTTACGCTCTGGGCGCGCATCAGGCTCGACAGAACTTGTCGTTCTCTCCGGCTCAAGCGCTCGAAGCAATCGTAACCACCCTCTCGCATGCTCAGACCTCCTCGTTGCTAAGGGATCCATCCCAGCCGGCTTCATAGCTGCCAAGCTCGCACTGGCCATAGCACGTCGTAAATGGCTGGCAAATACG
>JAJYMM010000244.1 GCA_021787035.1 Actinomycetes bacterium | reverse complement strand
CCGGTTTTCCCGGTGTTCGTGCAGGTGATCGAGAGCGCTCTCTCGACGGAGGGCTACACCCCGGTCCTTTGCACGACGAGCCCCGGCGGCGTGCCCGAGAGCGAGTACGTGGACATGCTCCTGGCACGCAGCGTCGACGGCATCATCTTCGTGTCCGCCATCCATGCGGACATGTCGGCCGAGCATGCGCGCTACGAAGCGCTCGTCAGTTCCGGTATACCGGTCGTGCTCGTGAACGGCCGCCTCGACGCCCTCGCCGTCACTTCGGTCTCGGTGGACGAAGAGGCGGCCATGCGTGTCGCTGTCGGGCACCTCGTCACGCTCGGGCACCGGGCCATTGGCTTCGTCACGGGGCCGCTCCGGTACCGGCCCAGCGCAGAGAAGCGAGAAGCCTTCTTGCGGGCCATGAAAGATCTTGCAGAGGTGGATGCGACCAAATGGGTCGAGGTCTCGTCGTTCTTCACAGTCGAGGGAGGACGCGCGGCAGCAGAACGTCTCCTCGGAACGGGCGTCACCGCCATCGTCTGTGCCAACGACCTGATGGCATTGGGCGCAGTGAGAGCCGCCGAGGCGCTCGGCTTGAAGGTGCCCGCAGATCTTTCGGTGGTCGGCTACGACGACACGCCGCTCATGGGCTTCACCTCGCCTCCGCTGACGACCGTTCGCCAGCCCGTGCGAGCCATGGGCGAGGCCGCGGTGCGGGCGCTTCTGGACGAGATGCGCGGTATGCCGGTCGCCCACGTCGACCTTCGCTTCCATCCCGAGTTGGTGGTGAGGGGGTCGACGGGGCTAGTGCGGGCGGACGCCGGATAGGCACGGCCCGGCACTGGTAGCACACTGCCGTCGTCGTTCACCCGAGGGTGACCCCTCGGCAACCATCCACCGCTGTCCACGCTCAGCGGCGCGGGGCGCGCAGGACGACGCCGGCCGTGCGGGGGGTGCCGGGCGGTGGGTGGATGCGTGGCCCCCAACGTGCAGAGCCGAGAGGGCGCAGGCGGCGACCAACACGGCGTAGTGAAGATCCTGACCATCGACCTGGGCAGCCACTGACACCGTCATGCCGAGGGTCGGCGGTCCCGACCACGGGCGAAGTGCGGCCCTTTCATCGAAAAGTTCGGCCGCCGCACGTTGTCGCCAAACGGCTCTTCTCGGCGTCGACCCGTCGTTCCTCTGGACGTGGGGCGCGCCGGCGGGCCGGACGGTCAGGTTTTGCCGAAACGCGCACGCCCTTAGCCTTAGCTATATAGACAGCTCGCCGACAATGCTCGACAGTTGTCTAGGATAGGTTACGATGACTGACCACGACTTCAATGTCTTCACCGACGCTGAAATTGCCTACCTCGCGTCTCAACGTCTCGGTCGCCTGCCTACCCTCGCTGCCGACGGAACCTTGCAGAACAACCCGGTCGGCTTTGAGGTCGACCCACAGCGCGGTGTGATCGACATCTACGGCCGGGACATGGGCAACAGCCGCAAGTTCCACAACGTGTCCGCCACCAGCCAGGTCGCGTTCGTAGTCGACGACATCGTCTCGTTCGACCCGTGGGTGGTGCGCTGTTTCGAAATGCGCGGGACGGCCGAGGCGCTGACCGATCAGCCTCCGCCCACTCCGTACGTGAGCCGTGAGGTGATCCAGATCCATCCCCGGCGCATCGTCAGTTGGGGGCTAGGCCAGGGCTAGGCCCTGACGGCCAGCAAGCATCGCGGCGCACCATCAACACATCGGGGAGCCAGCCGTGAGTGCGGCCGTCATGTTCGCCGAGTACGGGCCGCCCGATGTGCTCAAGGTCGTCGAGATCGGTCAGCCCGAACCCGGAGCCGATCAGGTTCGCATCGAGATGAGAGCCGCCGGCGTGCAGCCCTTCGACTGCGCCCTGCGCCGCGGCGACCTCGCCCAGTGGATGCCCATTGCGCTGCCCAGCAGGCTCGGCAACGAGTTCTCCGGAGTGGTCGACGCCGCCCTTGGCCGCGCTCAGGCTGTGCCTAGCCCCGGTAACAAGACGGAGACGGCCAGGACGGCCGGCGTCGGGTTGTTGGCGCCCGAAGGCCGAGCTTTTCGCCAGGACGGCGCTCTCGCCGCGCCGCGTGGGCCTGTCGCCAGAGCGGCCAGAGCCGCACCATCTCCTCACAAGCCCTGGAGCTGGAGGCGGCGAGCGGAATCGAACCGCTGTAGAGGGCGTTGGAGGCCCTTGCCTGGCATCCTATTCCCCCTTGTCAGAGGCTTGCAGATGTGCCTGGGGGGCGTGGCGGGGCGCGCTCGGGGCGCGAGCGCTCGGTCACGAGCGGTCCGAAACGGGCCGGAGCGGGACGCTCTATCGGTCGCCCAAAGGGCGTGGGGAGCCGCGAGAAGCGGTCCTCGCTCTCACCCGGCTAGGCGCCGGCGGATGCGCTCTAGCTCCTGGGGCCGGTCGCGAGCAAGGGCCCGGTTCGCCAGCTCACCGTTGATGGAGGCTAGGGTTCGGAGCCGGTCGTCGAACCGCTCCTCGCCACCCTCCTTGGCCTCGAACCATGCCGCGACGTCGGCCCAGTGCCACAGCGGGCTGCGGACGTTGCCGGCAACTGGTCGGGGGAAGCCTCCCGGGCCGCGCCGACCGCTCACCAGCATCGACACCGACTGACGGGTCCGACGGCACCTCTCGGCGATATCTGCCATAGACACAAGTTCATCTTCGACGGCCAGGGGTTCGAAGCCGAGCGCGACGACCTCGTCGACCGCGTCGAGGACGGCCTCCAGGAACGAGTCGGCTTGCCGTTCGAAAGCCACGAAGGAGCCCTTCGGCCCCTCCTCGACGGCCACCTCTTCGCCCAGCCCTTCGTAGAGGCGGTCGGCGTCGGCGTCGGAGAGGCCGCCACGTAAGCGGACCCGGAACGCGAAGCTCTTCATGACGGTGCCTCCTGGTTTCTCAGAACGAATCGGCGGATCATCTTGGCGGCCACGTCGGCGTCCGTCGGGGTGCTCCACACCCGGAGCCGCTGGCCATTGGGCGCTACCACTGCGCCCCAGGTGTGGCCGGAGTGGAGCACTTCAACGCGACAGCTTTCCTCTTCGGCGAAGCGGAGCGCCGCCTCGACCTGCTTGCGCTGGTGGCGTTCCCGGGCCACGTTGACAATGGTAACAGAGTTCCGAAGAAGGGAGGGAGCGAACGGGGAGCGGCTCTGTCGGACGGGCCAGGGCCTGCGAGGGCCGCAAGCAGGCAGTGCCCGGGTTGCAAAACATCGTCAACAACTGGGGTAGCACTACAGGCTCGGACACGGCTCCTCCTCGGTTCGCATCTACAACAAGGCCAAGGTGGCCTCCGACCTATAGGGGCCAAGCTGGCGAAGTCCCTCGAACGCGCAGCACACTCGGCAGGCCCCCCGACTGAAAAGCACCGCTGCCGTTCCCTCTTCGGTCTCGCCGAAGACCTTCCCCGAGCAATTCACACCGTGCTTTCCCACAATTCCTCCTCCCCGTTCGTGACCGTAAATGACCATTACTATCCGGACCGAAAACTGCCTCTACACAAGGCTTTTCCGGTCTGATGAAAGACCTAGGCAAAGGAGAACACAGCTGCCAGGCCGTCCGCGGCCCGGCGCCGCCCAAGCTCGGCCGCCTGTTCGCGGCCGCGTGCCGACAGGCGCCCGGGCAGCCAACCTGTAGCGCGCCCAGCTTCGTTGTCTTCAGTTGTCGAGTGAGTTTCGAAGACAATCTCTATAGGCATCAGGACGTTTCGTAGCACACATGGCTGCTCGTAGGGTTGGCAAGCAAGCTCCCGAGGGCAGCAGGGCGACGCCACCACATCGAGGGTACGGGCGCCGGTAAATAGACCGGGCTGTTGCTGGGCAACCATTGCCACATAACAACGGCATGCTCCCAGATCTTTGTGGTCCCCGAGAGCTTTTGGCTTAGTGAGCAGAACTCGATCAGCTTTAGGACATCCCCACGCCTGTAGCCATGTTCACGCGCGGGGCCACCCGCTGTCCCCGGTGAGCTCACGCCCGTGTTCCGCTTCGCCTTTGCGCGGGAAGGTTGTCAAGTTGCACAACATTTACGCGAAACGCTCGGGGTGGGCGGCGGAGTTCGCCAACCGCGACCCACTGAACTCCACCGTAGAGACGGCCACGCGCCGCCAAAAGGGCCAGATAGACGGCGACACCCGCAGCTCTATGGCGGCAGCGGCGTGCTTGCCGAGGAGGTCGTCGACCACGACCCGCTCGAGCGCTTCGATAGCCTTGTCGGCCACCCAGTAGCCACCTACGTCATGCGGGCGGAAAGCCTCGGTAGGCAAACGGTAGGCGTAGAGGCGACAGGACTGCACCCTGCCCAACCAGGCCGACTCAATTACGTGGACCCGGTCAGCCCCACTTTGGCCGAAGAAGCGCTCACGGTCTCCGGCCGTGGTCGTCGACACGGTCCAGATGCAGCCTCTCGGGCAGTCCCTCGGGAACCAGAACATAGGGGCATGACGGCTATCGACAGCCCAGACGAGGGGCTGGGAACCGGGGTTCGTTGTTGACGTGCGAGGCCGGAACCGGCCGAGGTAAGGGTTCTCGCTGAAATGCCACAGAGCGAAAGGGCCCTCGCCCACGTACGGGGGCGCCGGCTCCCGGGCCAACAGCTCGACTGGGTAGTCACCGCTCACAGGGCCAGTTTCCCACCGTCGGCAGAGCTCCGGTGCCCGCCGAGGGCCAAGCGGCTGCAGAACGCCATGGCAGCCGGGCGGTGGGCCAAGTCCTAGCCTCTGTGACAACGTCAGGGTCTCGACCTTGGCGGTACCCTCACCAGGGAGAGCCGCTCGGGGATACCGTACGGCGGGAATGCTCCGAGGAAGTAGGCGTGCTACCGCTGGTTTTGGCCCACGTCGGCAGCTTCTTCACTCACAGCCGGCGAAGCGGAGCTCGCATGCACGTCTTTTTCGGCTCCGACTGCTCCTTGGTCCGGACCAACCCTGAGCCGAGCTCGTATCGGCAGGGCTTGTCACCCTGCCCGAGTTCGAAGCTGCCTTGGGCACCGGGCTGGTGGTGAAGTCCACGACGCTCGCCGGGTGGCTGTTGGCCATAAGAACCGTAGATCGGCTTGTGGCGACAGGGCACTGACGTGCGGCTCCGGCACTGGAAGCCAGAGCCCCTGCTCCACCAACTAACCCCGCGAAAACGGCCAATCAAATCCCGGTCGGGTCTCCTGGGAAGCCGTTGCGCTACTAGAGGTACCGGTGCCGGGTTGCCTGTTCTAGTGGGGTCGGGACCTTCTGGGCCAGGATGTTGAGCCAGTCGCGCCCCGCAGAGGCCTTCATCACCTCGAGGACTTCGAAGCCGCTCCCCTCCAACAGGGTGGCCAAGCCCTCTTCGCTGTGGTAGACGAACCAGCGCTGGCCCGGCCCGCGGGGGTAGGGCTCCCACCCCTCTCCGCTGCCTTCCGCGGTGCAGATGTGGAGCAACCCGCCTGGCACGAGCACCCTGCCAAGCTCAGCGAGCACGTTCGGGACATCACTGCGGGGCACGTGCAGCAGGGCCGCCTGGCACCAGGCGCCGGCGAAGGTCGAGGACAGCACCGGCAGCGCTCTCATGTCTGCTTGGGCCGCAGCCACCAACTGGCCAGCGGCCAGCATGGCGGCGGAGATGTCGATGCTCGCCACCCGCACCCCGCGCTCGGCGAGCAGGCGGCTGTCACGCCCCGGGCCACACCCGATGTCGAGGACACGCGGGCGCGCAGGCAAACCCTTGACGAAGACCGCGACCCGTTCAAGCACGAGCGGCCAGGCCTCGGCGGTCCTTTGCGCGTAATCAGTAGCAACAGCATCGTAGGTGGCCTTCGTCACCCACTCCTCATCTGGCACTTCACCACGCTAGCGTCGGCTGGTCCCCCTCTCTCAGCCTGGCGGGGACCCGAAGGCTTGGCTTGCGCCCAAAATCGCTTGCCCGCTCCACCAACGCCCACCATGCTTCGTCCATGGAGGGCTACGACGCTGCTACCTACGGCCAGCGCACCGCTGAGGTCTACGACGAACGCGTAAAGGGCGCCCGCCCTGCGCAGGTGGAGCTGTTGGAGGAGCTGGCCGGTGAGGGGCCGGTACTGGAGCTCGGCATCGGCACCGGCCGGCTCGCGCTCCCCTTGGTCGCTAGGGGGCTCGAGGTGCACGGCATCGACTCGTCCCAGGCGATGGTGGCCAAGCTGCGGGTTAAGCCGGGCGGCGACCGGGTGACGGTGAACATGGGCGACTTCAGCCACTTCGACCTGGCCCAGCGCTTCAGCTTGGTCTTTGCCGCCTTCAATACCCTTTTCGCCCTGCCCGACCAGGAGGCACAGCTCGGTTGCTTCGCCACCGTCTCGCGTCACCTGCTGCCCGGTGGGCGCTTCCTGGTTGAGGCGTTCGTGCCCGACATCTGCCGCTTCGATCGCGGCCAGCGCGTGAGCGCCATGGAAGTGGGCCTTGACCGGGTGTTCCTCGAGTGCTCGCGCCACGACCCTGCGGCTCAGACGGTGACCAGCCAGCACGTGGAGCTCGGGGCGGGCGGGGTACGCCTGTACCCCGTCTACATCCGTTACGCATGGCCGAGCGAGCTCGACCTCATGGCCAGGATCTCCGGGCTGCAACCAGAAGGGCGCTGGGACGGGTGGGACCGCCGGCCCTTCACGGGCACCTCGGTCAGCACCATTTCGGTTTGGCGCGCCCCGCTACCCTGAGGCGAGAATGTCGCTCCGGCTCGCTCGCGAGGCCGACCTAAGGTGCCCTCTTGGACGCCCACAAGAGGGCGCTGTCCGCGCGCTGTCCCACCTCTGAGCCGTCCGGCAGCACTCATTGCCAAGGTTGGCCCTTGGGAGCGCCACGATGGCGGGGACGACCAGTGCGTTTGACGCGGACCGCTACGAGCAGAACGTGCGCTTTACGACCTGCTCACACGACTACGTCAGGAAACCCGTGGAACTGTTGTCACTGGCTCGTAGTGCTCGACTTCGGGGAACGGCTCGTAGAAGTGGTGGAGCAACCTGCGCCACTCTTGGTACGCGGGTGAGCCACGGAACCCGACCGTATGGTCTTCGAGGCTGTCCCACTCGACGAGGAGGAGGTACCTGCTACGGCTCTCGGCACAGCGCCCGAGGCGGAGCGACCGAAAGCCGGCCGCAGCACTTATGATCTCCTTGGCCTCGGCGAAGGCCTCCTCGAAGGCAGCCTCTTCACCCGGAACGACGTCCAACAGGGCATGTTCGAGCACCATCTCCTCATGATGCTCCGAAAGAGAACCTTCGCGATGGACAACATGCGAGCCCGGCGGCCAGGCGCGCCCTCTAACACGCCAAACTCGGGGCCCACGATGAGCGAGGAGCCGTCTGCGGCACGAGCTTTCCCCGGGCGGCGAGGCGCGAAGAGCTTGAACTGCCCGAGGCTGGCCCGCCGCTCGGGTACGCCGATTGAACCTCGTGGTAGCCAAGCCGCTGGCCGGCATGGTCGCTGTGAGCAAAATAGGTCTTAAGGGTTTCCAACTGGCCGTGGTCTCCAGGCCGGGCGGAGCCGGTTCTATCGGCGAACATAACCGCCAATTCTGGGCAGCCAAAGAAGTCATGTTCTACAAGAAGAATCGCCCCTGACGACGGGCCGGTGTGCGCCAGCTGGAAGCGGCAACCCACATCGTCCTAGCCCTGTCCTAGCCCGACGAGCGCCAGAACGCGGCGACCGAACGTCGCCCCTCAACCGCCTCCGCCTGCCGGCGGACCGGTAAGCCGGTTACATCAGGCACCGAACGCTGCATGGACGACCCGTGACTCTCGATGCGAGCGAGCGGCAGATAGTTGGTCGGAAAAGGAGGCGGCGATCGCTTCGTCCAGCTCTGGAAAGAGGTGACCGTACCGGTCGAGCGTGACGTTGATCGACGAGTGCCCCATCCGCGCTTGGATCGCTTTGGGATGGGCTCCTGCGGCTATCGCCAGGGCAACGCTGCTATGTCGAAGGTCGTGGAACCTGCACGACACGCCGGATGCTCGCTGGGCCCGTGCGAAGTGGTTGTTCCAGAAACTCGCCGCGGCGATCGGGTTCCCCGCGGCGTTGGGGAAGACCAACCCGTCTGGGCCCGGCGCCGCGAACCTCTCGAGGTGGCGGGCCAGGATTCCGGCGGTCACGGACGAGAGGGTTATCGACCGCACGGAAGCCGGCGTCTTGGGCTCCTTGCGCAGCCACTCCCCCGTCTCCAGCCGGACGAGCTGCTCGGTCACCCGCACCTTGCGGACGCGCAGGTCGAGCTTTGAACGCCGGAGGCCGATCAGCTCGCTCCAGCGCATGCCGGAGTCGACGGCGAGGTAGATCAGGGCTCGGTAGCGGTCGCTGTGGGCCTCGGCCAGATCAACCGCCTGCCCCCAGTCGAGGAAGACCATCTCCCGCTTGGGGACGCGCGGCGCCTCGACCCGGTCGCACGGGTTGTTCAGGATCTTCTGCTTGTCCACGGCGACCTGCAAGACCCGCCGGAGGGTGCGGTAGTGGCGGTGCACTGAACTTGCGGCGATCCCGGCCTCGAGCTCGTCGTTCAGCCAGTTCTCGATGGCGTCCGCCGGGATGCTCCCAAGCCTGTATGCGCCGAGCGCCGGCAGCACGTACTTCGTCAGGTCTCGCCGGTAGGTCTCCTGCGTGCTCGGGGACAGCCGCCGAGCCAGGGCGAGGAACTCCACCGACCACTGAGCGAGCGGTACCTCGCCGTGCCGGGGGTCGATCCAGCTCCCCCGGTGCTTGTCCGTCTCCATCTCCGCCAGGAACCGCTGCGCGTCGGCCTTGTGGTCGAACGTGGTCGACGTCACCCGGCCGAGAGGGTCGCGGTAGCGGGCCCGGTACCTCCCGTTGCGCTTCTGGATGTAGCTCATGGCGATGGCCTCCTGGTCCTCGGGGCGCGGATGGGGCGCGGATGGGGCGCGGATGGGGCGCGGAATAGGGGTTTTCAGGGGTCACCAGCGGTCGCTAACGGACAGAGCCGGGCACTCCAGAAATAGCCTCTGACCTGCAGTCTAGCGTGAAGAAATGCTGGAGGCGGCGAGCGGAATCGAACCGCTGTAGAGGGCTTTGCAGGCCCTTGCCTGGACCACTCGGCCACGCCGCCCGGCGTCTGGGCGCCCTGACACTCTACCCGCGCCCGAAAGGCCGATCCCACTGGAACAGTGGCGGGGGAGCGCCGGCAGGCCTTGGGGCCCTGCAACCTCGGACCAGACCCGTTGCAGGTGGGTGGTCGAAGGCGCCTTTGCGCTCCAAGGGTACCTGTCAGGGACCTTTCGGGCTGTAAGGTCGCCCCTGGTCCTGCCCATGCCAACGCCGCCCGAACCGCCCCCGCCACCGCGACTCAGACCGCAACCGGCACCTAGGCGCCTACGCGTTCCTGGGCGCCCACGCCAAGTGCGCTACGAGCTCCGAGCGCGATGACGGCAGGCCCTGTGACCGTTCCGCAGCGCGGCTTCATGGTCGCGGGCGCCGCCTTGGTTGCCGCGAGCGGCGCAGCCACAGCGGCTGGAGCGCCCGACATCGCGCGCTTTGCGATCTCCGGCCTCGCCTTGGCTGCCCTAGCAGCCCTAGTTGGGCAAGCCCTGGACCAAATCGGCCTCAGGCTCCGTCCCGGCCCGACGGGGATGCTCCAGGCGACGCTTGGCAACCTCCCCGAGCTGCTCTTCTCTATCTTTGCCTTGCGCGCCGGCCTTGTAAAGGTAGTAGAAGCAGCACTGATCGGCTCGGTACTCGGCAACCTGCTTTTGGTGCTCGGCTTCGCCTTCGCCTTCGGCGCAGCCCGTCACGGCACCCAGAGATTCGATCCCGAGGCGCCGCGGATGTCCCTCACGCTGCTTGTCCTGGCGGTTGCGTCGATGGCCGTCCCAACGCTCGCCGTCCGGCTCAACACGCCGGTGGCGCGCCATGCCGGCGCCATCTCCGACGTCGCGGCGGTGGTCTTATTGGCCGTCTATGTGGTGAGCATCCCGTTTTGGCTCTTCGGCGCTCCGTCGCGACCTGATGGCAAACCCGCCAGCGAGGCAGCCCTTGGCCCGGCTGCCAGTAAAGCGGACCCCCTACCATCTTCCAGGGCCAGCCGGCGCGGCGTCACCTGGACCCTACCCGTCACACTGGGCCTCCTCATCGGCGCCACAGCGGCTTCTGCTCCCGTTTCGGACTGGTTCGTGGCAGCCCTCGAGCCCGCGACCAGGTCGCTAGGGATATCGCCGGCCTTTGCGGGCCTCGTGATCGTCGCCGTCGCTTCCAATGCGGTCGAGCACGCCGCGGGCGTCTGGCTGGCCTGGAAGGCCCGGCCCGACTACGCCGTCAGCACGATCCTGAACAGCCCTCTCCAGATAGCACTGCTTCTTACCCCCGTACTCGTTTTGATCAGCCCGGCCCTCGGGCCGGCGCACCTTGTCCTCGTCTTTCAGCCAATGCTGGTAGCGGCCCTAG
The DNA here is from genome assembly GCA_021787035.1 of Actinomycetes bacterium. Classification (GTDB taxonomy): domain Bacteria; phylum Actinomycetota; class Acidimicrobiia; order Acidimicrobiales; family Palsa-688; genus JAJZYO01. The sequence continues at coordinate 37,366 of JAJYMM010000244.1, read as the reverse complement.
CGGTCGCAACTCTCGCTGTGGCGATAGTCATCTACGACGGCGAGTACTCGTGGCTGGAAGGAGTATCCCTGGTAGCGCTTTACGTGATCGTGGCGTCCGCGTTCTGGTGGGGGTGAGGGGGCCTAGGCGCCGCGCGTCACATGTGCCATTTCAGAATGCCGGCCGTAGGTCGTTGTGAGGCTTCATCCCGTCTGGGGGTGGCGGTAAGGGCCGGGCCGACGAGAGATCGGTCGCCCTCGCCCAGCCCGGCACCACCATCGCGTTTCGGCCCGCTCGCGCCACTCGCACGCTTGACGTTTGGGCTTCCGCTATACCTTGGAGTTGAGCGGCGGGTAATCGGTGTAGTGGGTAGTCGAGAAGGGGAATTGGTACACCTTCGTCGCGTACCAGAGGTACGGCACCTGTTGGTCGACTAGGCGGGCCCAGTCCCAGGTGAGAGCGTTCATCTCGGGGCCAGGGCCTACGGTCTCGTACTCCTTGATCTGGCCCGGCTGATCACCTATGACTAGACTTGCCGGGACATCTGAAAGGATTAAGGAGCAAGATGCCAAAAGGCCCCCCTCAGATCCCCGGCCTGACCGCCGAACGCTTGGCCAGCTGCGGACAGGGCCTATACGCAGTGGTGGCAACTGTACGGCCGCAGACAGCGGAGCAATGGTTGGACGAGCTCCAACGGAAAAACCGGAAGATCTCGCCCAACGTCGTCAGCCGGTACGCGCGCGCCATGTCGTCTGGGGACTGGAGAGTGAACGGCGAGGCCATCGTGTTCAGCGACAAGGGCATGCTCATGAACGGTCAGCACCGGCTGACCGCCTGTGTGGCGTCCCGTGAACCGCTGAAGGTGCTCATCGTGGTGGGTGTCCCGGACACCGACGAGATGATGGCCACCTTCGATGGGGGCTCGGTAAGGACGGGCGGCCAGGTCTTGGGGATGGCGAGCTACCACAACCCCAACGTGCTGTCGTCCATGGCAGACATCGTCTACAAGTACGAAAACAACATCCAGCTGACTGCGAAGATCGACTCCGTGGCCCGCCTCCACACTGTGGAACGCCACCCCGACATGACGAAGTACACAGGAGTCAAGCAGCAAGTCGCACGGGCGTTCGCAAACTTCCCGGGCAGCCTCTACTGCGGTCTTCACTACCTGTTCACCAGGGTCAACGAGAAAAAGGCTGAAGAGTTCACCAACCAGTTCCTCACTGGTTACGGGCTCCAAAAGGGTCAACCCGTAGCAGCTCTGCGCACCGCCGCCATCCGTTCGTCCCAAGGCCGCAGCCGCATGGCGCACACACTCTGGTACCAGCTCGTCATCAAGGTCTGGAACACAGAGCAGGAAGGTGGTCAGATCCTCCAGGGGCTCCGGGCCGGGCCGAGGGAGCCCAAGCACCCGGACATCTTCGGCCTGCCAAGAGGCCCGATCAACTGAGCCCGATCAACTGAGCCCGATCAACTGAGCCCGATCAACTGAGCCCGATCAACTGAGCCCGATCAACTGAGCCCGATCAACTGAGCCCGATCAACTGAGCCCGATCAACTGAGCCCGATCAGCACGATCCCTTCCGGGCAGCGGTCACGGTCCACCCCCGTGCCGCAGGCCGTCTGTGCCCACCTTTCCCCGGGGGCGCTCGACGGTGGCGCAGGGCGATGGAGTGGCCCCGTCCAGGGAATGCTGGAGCACGACTTCGCCCCCGAGGCTGGCCTGCGCCGGCTGGCCTGCGCCGGCGCCCCCCCACGGAGCAATGCCACGAAGGGTGCGCCGGAGACGCCCCGGCACCACCCTGAGCGAAGTTGAGCCAGGCCGGAGGTTAACCTTCCAGTCATGCCTTACGCCGGCCCATACGACGACGGGCCATTCGACTATGGCCTATACGACGGAGCCGCCACGGTTGTCAGCCCGGGCGACACCTACCCTCTCGGGGCCACCTGGGACGGTTCGGGGACAAACTTCGCCGTCTTCTCCGAGAGCGCTGAGATGGTTGAGCTCTGCCTCTTCGACGAGGACGGGACCGAGACCCGTTACGCCCTTCCCGAAGTAGATGCATATGTCTGGCACGGGTACCTGGAGCAAGTCGAGCCGGGTCGGCTCTACGGCTACCGTGTGCACGGCCCTTACGACCCCGAGCGCGGCTTGCGGGCCAACCCGCACAAGCTGCTCCTCGACCCCTACGCGAAAGCGATAGCTGGCGAGGTCCACTGGGGGCCGGAGGTCTACGGATACGCGCTCGCCGGGCAAGACGACCGCGTCGCCGACGCCTCTGACTCGGCCCCCTTCATGCCTAAGTGCATCGTGGTGGACACCGCCTTCGACTGGACAGACGACCGCCGCCCGCACACCCCTTGGCACGACACCGTCATCTACGAGACCCACGTGCGCGGCCTCACATGGAAGCACCCAGCGGTGCCTCCAGCGCTCCGCGGGACTTACGCTGGCGTGGCCCACCCCGAAATGGTGGAACATTTCCGGCGCTTAGGCGTGACAGCTGTCGAGTTGATGCCTGTGCACCAGTTCGTGCACGACCACGAGCTGGCAAAAAGAGGGCTGCGCAATTACTGGGGGTATAACTCGATCGGCTTTTTCGCTCCCCATAACGAGTACTCCTCACGTCCCGGCCAGCGAGTCGTAAGCGAGTTCAAGGCAATGGTGCGAGCGCTGCACGCAGCTGGCATCGAAGTAATACTCGACGTCGTCTACAACCACACGGCAGAGGGCAACCGCTTCGGCCCGACGCTCTCTTTCCGCGGCCTTGACAACCCGGCCTACTACCGTCTGGACGGAGCTTCGCCGCGGTTTTACACCGACACCACCGGCACGGGCAACACGCTAAATGTTAGCAACCCCCAAACGCTTCAACTCCTCATGGACTCGCTGCGCTACTGGGTGCTCGAGATGCACGTCGACGGGTTCCGTTTCGATCTCGCTGCCAGCCTCGCCCGCCAGTTCCACGAGGTTGACAGGCTCTCGGCGTTTTTCGACCTGATCCACCAAGACCCCGTGATAAGCCAAATAAAGCTCATAGCCGAACCCTGGGACCTTGGCAGCGGCGGCTACCAGGTGGGGAACTTCCCAGTCTTGTGGTCCGAATGGAACGGTCGTTACCGCGATTCAGTACGGGACTACTGGCGCCAGCAGAGCACCTCGATCGGAGAACTGGCACACCGCCTGACTGGCAGTTCCGACCTCTACGAGGCGACGGGACGACGGCCGTGGGCAAGCGTCAATTTCGTGACGGCGCATGACGGCTTCACGCTCGCCGACCTGGTCAGCTACAACACGAAGCACAACGAGGCCAACGGGAACGCCAATACCGACGGCACAGACGACAACCGCTCATGGAACTGCGGCTCCGAGGGGCCGACCGACGACCAAGCGGTCCTTGCTCTCCGCAAACGCCAAGCCCGGAACTTCTTGGCCACGCTTGCACTGTCGCTCGGGGTGCCGATGCTGCTCGGCGGTGACGAGATCGGGCGCACACAGGGCGGCAATAACAATGCGTACTGCCAAGACAACGACATCTCGTGGTACGACTGGGACCACGTCGACGAAGACCTCCTCGAGTGGGCACGGGCAGCATTCGAGATCCGAAGGGCACACCCGGTCTTCCGCCGCCGCCGCTTCTCCCAAGGGCGACCGCTCCGGCAGGTCACGACCAGGCCCGAGAAGGTGGAGATCGGCTGGTTCCGGCCCGACGGCGAGCCCATGACAGACGAGGACTGGGGGGTAGGTTACGCCAAGTCGCTCGGCGTGCTGCTCAACGGGTCCGCCAATCCCGACCAGGACAGGCACGGGCGGCTGTCGGTTGACACGTCGTTTTACCTGGCCCTAAACGCCTGGGAGCAGCCGCTCGACTTCCGCCTCCCAAGCTCTGAGTGGGGAGGCCCATGGCAAGTTGTGCTGGACACCTGCGACGAGAGGCCCAGCTACCGGGCAGCGCTCCTAAAAGGGGGCGACGTGCTGGCGCTCACCGGGCTCCACTTCATAGTCGCCGAGGAAGTTGGGAACGCAGATCGGGGTCATCACAGCGCTTAGAGTGCTCTTTGCGGTGTCCATGCCGGATCCGCTACTTTGCGTAGCCGGGATTTGGCTACTCTACGTGTTGTACCAGCCGAGCCCCACCATGAGACGCCCAGGAGCAATCGGGTGGGGCTAGAAGAGATGGAAGTGCGACTATGACCATGGCCGAGGAGATGACTCCCGCCTACGCCCGCCAAGTGGGCGAGAGGTTGCGCAACATCCGCCGCCAGCAAGGCCTGTCCCTGCAAGCGGTTGAAGAACAATCCAACCGGGAGTTCAAAGCGTCCGTGCTCGGCGCCTACGAACGGGGGGAAAGGATCATCTCAGTCCTTCGCCTCCAGCGCCTGGCAAACCTCTACGGGGTACCGGTCGACCAGTTGCTCCCCAAAGTGGCGCCTGAGGCCGACTACGGGACTGAGAGCCGTGTGGCCGCCGCACCCCCGGGTTCGATCACGATCGACCTGTCGCGCCTCGAGCGCCTCGAGGCGCCCGAGCGCGATGTGATCAGGAAGTACATCGGGCAGATACAGATCCAGCGGGGGGACTTCAATGGCCGCCTCATAACGATCCGCGCAGAGGACGTGCGCGCCCTCGCACGGGTCTTCGAGCGCGACGAGGCCTCGATGCGCACCCGCATCGACGAACTGGGTATCCGTCACTGACCTGCCGGCGCCCAAAGCGTGGGCGCCAGCAGGTCAAGGCAATCGGCACCTGCATGGACGTCAAACCACGCTCGGTGGGCGAGGTGCGGCTGGCGCTACGGCGACCCGGATGGGCGGCGCGCACGCGCCACTGGACGGCCGAGCTGACGTGCTAGGCGACAGGTCCACCGCCCCGCCGGCAACCGCCCCGCCGGCAACCGCCCCGCCGGCAACCGCCCCGCCGGCAACCGCCGAGCTTGGCTCATTCCAGGCACTGGCTGGGGAGCTAAGGGCCGCCTTCGCTACGGGCATCACCCGCCCGCTGGCTTGGCGACGCGAACAGCTGAGCGCAGTCACGACGTTGCTGCGCGAAGGCGCCAGCAGCCTGGTCGAGGCGATGGCCGAGGACATGGGGAAGCCGGTCACTGAGGCGTGGCTCACCGACGTTGCCGCCGTAAGGAGGGAGATCGAGGCGATGGCACGCGACCTTGCCCGTTGGGCCGCGCCGAGGCAGGTACGGGTGCCCTGGCAGCTGTGGCCGAGCCATGCCGAGGTCGTACCCGAGCCGCTTGGCACCGTCTTGGTGATGGGCCCGTGGAACTACCCGGTCCGCTGCGTCGTGCTCCCGCTAGCCGCGGCCCTGGCAGCCGGGGACACGGTCGCCGCCAAGCCCTCGGAACTGGCACCCGCCACGGCAGGCGAGCTCGCCCGCCTGGCCAAAGAGTACCTGGATAAGGACGCGGTCAGGTTCTGCCTCGGAGGGCCGGACGTCGCCCAGGGCCTGCTCGACCAGCCGTGGGACCACGTGTTCTTCACCGGGAGCGGGCGAGTAGGGCGCCTCGTGATGGCCGCCGCAGCGCGCCACCTCACGCCAGTGACCCTCGAGCTCGGAGGCAAGAACCCCGCCCTCGTGGCTGCGAGCGCTGACGTTAGGTCCGCGGCTAGGCGGATCGTGTGGGGGAAGTTCTTGAACGCCGGCCAGACCTGTGTCGCACCCGATTACGTCGTCGTGGAGCGCGAGGCCGAAAGCGCCCTGCTCGAAGAGATCAATCATTGGCTGGCCCACTTCTATGGCGATGACCCTCACCTTTCCCCCGACTTCGGGCGCATCGTGAACGACGTGCACGTGGCGCGCCTGGCCACCCTGCTCGCCGCCACTAAGGCCCGCACGGTCACAGGCGGCGAGGTCCTTGCTGGCGAACGCTACGTCTCCCCCACCGTTTTGGCCGGCGTGTCCTGGGACGACCCGGTCATGGAAGAGGAGATTTTCGGGCCCGTCCTACCCGTGCTCGCCTGCGACGACATCGCAAGCGTTCTCGGCGAGATCCGCCGACGCGACAAGCCCCTCGCCGTCTACCTCTATGCGCGCGAGCCCGAGCTCGAGGAGCGCGTTCTGGCCGAGACCTCCTCTGGCGGCGTCTGTGTCAACCACAACACCGTCCAGCTTGGCGTCAGTGGGCTCCCCTTCGGGGGGGTCGGTGCGAGCGGCATGGGCGCCTACCACGGCAAGGCCGGCTTCGACACCTTCAGCCACCAAAAGGCCGTCATGCGCCGCCGTGCGGGCGCGGAAATCCCGCTTATGTACCCGCCCTATGGGAAGTTGAAGCAATGGGTGCTGCGCAAGGTGGTCTAATGGTGTCAAGTGAGGAACTCGGGGTAAGAGCCGACCCCATGAAGGGACGCACGAACGTGCTTGACCGGGAGAGCGCAGAATGGGGAGCGCCGGAGTGGGAGGGCGCTGAACGCGAAAGTGCGGCCGACGGTATGACCCTCGGGAGGGTTGTGGCACTCTCGGGAGTACCGGCGAGCACGGTCCACCACTACCGGCGCCTCGGCCTCCTCCCCCGGCTGAAGCCCGCCGGGCAGGGGCGATTCAGCTATCGAGAAGTGCACGTCCGCGCCCTTCGCCTCATCAGAGAGCTGCGCGAGCAGCGCGGCCTGTCGCTCCGCCAGATCAAGTCCGTCCTGCCTGGCCTACTCGAGGGCAAACAACAGGCCCTCCCCATGACGAGCCCCGGTGGCCCGGAGGAGCGTCTTGTCGAGGCGGCGTTCAGGCTGTTCTCGGAGCCACGTGGCTACGCGTCGGTCAGCGTGAGCGAGATCGCTACGGCCGCTGGCGTGGCCAAGGGGAGCGTCTACAGGTACTTCCCATCCAAAGAAGCGCTGTTCACAGCGGTAGTCGAAAATCTCTGTCGCCAGACAGCCGACGGTTTTGCCAAAGCCGTGGCCGAGCTCGGCGGCCCCGAGGGCCTGGCTAGCGACCCCGGCAAGACTGCCCTCGTCTTCGGTACGCACATCGCTCGCGCGATGCCAATCCTGCTCGAACTTGGAGCCCGTGCCGCCAGGGGGGACGGCCCGAGCCAGCTCCTCGCGGCCCGGGTGCTGCGGACGCTCGCCCATGCGGCAGGCAGACCGCTCTCGGACGACGCCATCCCCGCCGGCCTCCGGGTCATCGAAACGGCGTTCGCGACTGTCCTGCAGTGGGCCGTGGGCCCTGACTGGGTGGCCGAGGACCGACTGGCCTGAGCGAACAGCCCTAGCACCCAAGTTGAAAACCCTCCGGCCCCGCCAGTGGGGAGCCAATAGTTGCTCCGCTACACCCTTTGGTGTCTAAAATGACCCAGTGGTCAGCGCGGTTGCACCTCCACGCCCGGAGCTGCCTCCCGATTACCTCGTGCTCGGCCGAGCAGCGACAGAAAACTTCCCTGTCGCTTCACGCCTGCTCCCAGCCCGCCTCAGGGCCGACTTGATGGCCGTATACGGCTGGGCGCGCCTTGTCGACGAGCTCGGCGACAACTACGCCGGCGACCGCCTGGCAGCCCTCGCCGAGGTCGAACAGCAGTTCCGCGCCGCCCTCCGCGACCCGCGTGTCGACCAGCACGAAGACGTCTCGCTTCATCTTCATCCACTGGTTGCCCAGGCGGCAACGACCGCCCGTCGGCGGGGCTTACCGGCCCAACCGTTCTTCGACCTGATCGAGGCCAACCGTCAAGACCAGCGCGTAAACAGTTACGAGACCTTCTCTGACTTGGTGGGGTACTGCGGCCTTTCCGCCAACCCCGTGGGACGCCTCGTGCTCGGGGTTTTCGAAGCTACAACGCCCGAGCGGGTGCACTGGTCCGACAAAATCTGCACAGCGCTGCAGCTCGTCGAGCACTGGCAAGACGTGGCGGAGGACGCAGCGGTGGGGCGGGTGTACCTCCCCCAAGAAGACCTCCGCCGCTTCGGCGTGAGCGCGGAGGAGCTCCTGCCCCCCGGTGCCGCCCAGCACTTCGACCAGTCCGCTGGCAAAGCGGGGCCCCAGGTGACCGCCACGAGGCCGTCCCAGCGCTCTCGCGCCCTTATGGCCTTCGAGGTAGCACGTGCCCGTCGGCTCCTTGACGAAGGCACGCCACTCGTCGCCAGCCTCGAGGGGCGCCTCAGAATGGCCGTCGCCGGTTTCGTCGCAGGAGGGCACGCTGCGCTCGATGCCATCGCAGCGGCCGGCTTCGACATTTATGCCGAATGGGCACGGCCCGTCCCTCGCCGCTTCGCCTGGCACCTCGCGCGTCTAGCGCTCGACGCCTACCGGACGAACGGCCGGCCAGGTGTGGACCAAGCAGGGGTCGCAACGTGAACGACGCCGCCGTCGCCCTCGCCTATAAGCACTGCGAGCGGATCACCCGCTCCAATGCTCGCAACTTCTATTACGGCATCCGCCTCCTCCCGCCTAGGAAGCGAGCGGCCATGTGCGCCCTTTACGCCATGGCACGGCGCATAGACGACATCGGTGACGACGCTTTCGCGTCCAGCCAGGCTGGCTCGGCCGGGGTCGAGGGCGCGCTGCAGTCCCTCACGTCGGTGCGCACCTCGCTCGACCTGCTCGCGAAGGCCGTCGCAGGCGGCACCGCGAACGGGAACGCAGCTGGGAGCGGACCACCTCCAGGGGACCCCGTCCTTATGGCACTGGCTGACGCGGCCCGCCACTACCCCCTGCCCGTCTCGGCCCTGTACGAACTGGTCGAAGGCTGTGAGTGGGACCTCTCTGGCAAGCGTTACGAGACCTTCGAAGAGCTTGTCGAGTACTGCCGGCGGGTGGCAGGCACGATCGGGCGGCTCTCGCTTGCCATTTTCGGCAGCTCCGAACCGCAACGAGCCGAGGGTTTGGCAGACTCGCTCGGCGTTGCTCTCCAGCTCACCAACATCTTGCGAGACATCGTCGAGGATAGGGACGTTTACGGGAGGGTGTACCTTCCCAGGTGCGACCTGGCCCGCTTCGACATCGGTCCCAACTTGGAGGGCCGCGACGAAGACCTCATCGCCTTGGTCTGCTTCGAGTCCGGCCGGGCCGAGGAGTGGTACCAGCGCGGCCTCCCGCTCCTGGACCTCCTCGATCAGCGCAGTCGCGCGTGCACTGGGGCGATGGCTGGGATTTACTGGCGCCTGCTTTCCAAGATCCGGCTTTCGCCCGCGAGCGTCCTTGAAAAACGCGTCTCGCTCACGCCTGGGCAGAAGGCCTCCGTTGCCGCTCTCGCTCTGCTCAGCCGGCCGAGGCACCCCAGGGCTCAAACTGGCAGAACCCAAACTGGCAGAACCCAAACTGGGCGAACCCAAACTGGGCGAACCCAGACTGGGCGGGGGAGCGCGGCGTGAGAGCATTAGGTCACGACACCAATCGCGACCCCGCCAACGCGCCTCACGTCGTCGTCGTCGGAGGGGGTCTCGCTGGCATGGCCGCCGCCCTCACCTGCACCGACGCGGGGGCGCGCGTGACACTCCTCGAAAAGCGCGGAAGGCTCGGGGGCCTTACTTGGTCCTTTACCCATGACGGGCTCGTCATGGACAATGGCCAGCACGTGTTCCTTCGCTGCTGCACCGCTTACCTTGACTTCCTCGACCGGATCGGCTCTGCGGGCGACGTTTTCCTCCAGCCACGGCTCGACGTGACCGTCCTCCGGCCACGTGCCGGTGGCCAGCCCCAAACTGCGGTGCTGCGGCGCGGCCCCGGCCGCGCACCACTCCACCTCGCAGCCAGCCTCAGTCGCTACAGCCTCGTGCCGCCAGCGCAACGCGCCCTCATTGGCCTCGCCGCCATCCCCCTCGCCCGTCTGGACTTGGAGGATCCCGCCTTGGACAACCAGACGTTCGAAGCTTGGCTGGCAAGGCACTTCCAGGGCCAAGAGGCCATAGAGGCGCTCTGGGACCTCATCTGCCTGCCGACGGTCAACCTGCCCGCCAGGGAAGCATCCCTTGCGATGGCTGCCAAAGTGTTCCAGACGGGGCTATTGACCGAAGCGCCAGCAGCCGATATCGGCTGGTCCCGCCTTCCGCTTGGCGTACTGCACGGTGAACGGGGCCTCTCAGCGCTCCGCAAGGCAGGCGCCACCGTCCACCTAGGCACCGCTGCCGAAAAAGTGGGAAGCACCCCCGAGGGCACCTTCAGGATATTTACAGCCGCGGGTGACGGCGGCCTCCAAGCCGATGCGGTCGTCATCGCCCTACCCCACAACCTCGTGGAGGGTGTCCTGCCGCCCGAGGCTCTCCGAAAGGGCATGCGGCCTTCGCAACTCGCCAGCTCCCCGATCGTCAACGTCCACGTCCACTTCGACCGCCAGGTTATGGACCTGCCTTTCGTAGCTGGCCTCGGCACGCAGGCGCAGTGGGTCTTCGACCGAACGGCGGCATCGGGAGCGACGCGGGGCCAGTACCTGGCGGTCTCCGTGTCGGCGGCGGACAGCTGCGCCGGCGTGGCGTCGGAACAGCTCGCGAGCGAGACCGTGGCATCCCTCGGGGATCTCTTCCCGCGAGCGAGGCATGCCGAGGTGCTAGGAAGTTTCGTCACGCGAGAACAACACGCTACGTTCCGAGCCTCTCCCGGCTCGGCAGTCCACCGCGCGCCTCAGCGTACGCTCGTCCCCGGCCTGGCCGTCGCCGGGGCGTGGACCTCGACCGGGTGGCCCCCGACAATGGAAAGCGCCATAAGGAGCGGCCGCGCTGCGGCCCGGGCTGCTCTCGTAGGCGCGCACCAGCGGGCCTACATGCCACTGGCGACCGGATCGCGAAAACCTGAAGACTTATCGGACACACAGGAGGCCGAGTGACCCCCACTATCGCCGTCGCGGACGTGCTTCAGCGCGCGCGCGACATCACCGAACCACACCTTGCGCAAGCGCTCGACCGCCTACCCGACAGCATCCGCCGCGCGGCCAGCTACCACGTTGGCTGGACCGAAGCCGATGGGCGGCCAAGGAACCAGCGCGGTGGCAAGTTCGTCCGCGCCGCCCTCGCCGTGCTGTCGGCCGAGGCCGCATGGGCGGAGCCCGACGTAGGCGTGCCAGGCGCGGTCGCCGTCGAGCTCGTGCACAACTTTTCTCTCCTCCACGACGACTTGATGGACGGCGACCTCGAACGCCGGCACCGCCCAACCGTTTGGGCACTTTGGGGCCCGTCGCTCGCGCTGCTCGCCGGCGACGCGCTGTCGACCCTCGCCACCCAGGTCCTGCTCGACAGCGACAACCCAGCAGCCCCGGCGGCCGCTTCCGCGCTCTCCAAGGCGACGGCCGAAATGATCGCGGGCCAGGCAGACGACCTCGCCTTCGAACAAGAACGGAGCGTTAGCGTCGAGGAGTGCATGGCCATGTCCGCCGCCAAAACCGGGGCTCTTCTCGGGTGTGCAGCGTCAATCGGCGCCGTACTGGCTGGTGCCCCGCCCGCTACCGTGCAGGCGCTCGAGGGCTTCGGCCGCCACCTCGGTGTGGCCTTCCAGGCGGTCGACGACCTGCTCGGCATCTGGGGTGACCCCGCGACGACCGGCAAGCCTGCCGGGAACGACCTCCGCCAGCGCAAGAAGTCGATGCCGATCGTGGCCGCACTTGCCGCCGGCGACGACGAGTCTCGCGAGCTCGATGCTCTCCTTTTTGGGGACCCGCACAAGGACGGCACGCCCGATGCCCTGACCGCTGGGGCGCCCGCCGCCGACGTCGTGAAAGGCAACGGCCATGCCCGCGCCAGCTCAAAGGCGAAAACGACCTCCCAAATAACCCGTCCCCAGCTCGCCCGGCCAGATTGGGCGCCGGTTTCGCCCCGGCCGCTGTCGACCGAGGAGGTCGCCAGGGCGACCTCCCTCGTAGAGTGCTGCGGGGGCAGGGAATGGACGGCAGCCAGGGCGAAGGCCCACCTCGACGCCGCGCTCGGCTCGCTGGAACGTGCCCGTCTTTCGGCGCTGCCCCGCCGAGCCCTCGCCGACCTGGCCGTCTACGTCGTGGAGCGCGAATCGTGAAGATGGCCCCGCCAAATATGCCAGGGCCCGGGGCCGCCCCGGTACTCGACCTCCGAGATGGCCACCCTTCGGAGGCTCAGGCTTCGGCCCTGCTCGCCATGGAGCGAGCGGCCAGCTGGCTGAAGCGCTCCCAGACGCCCGAGGGGTTTTGGAAGGGCGAGCTCGAGACCAACGTGACAATGGACGCAGAGGACATCTTGTTGCGCCATTTCCTCGGCATCCTGGACGGGGCGACCGCCGAGGCGACAGCAAAGCGCCTCCGTTGTGGCCAGCGCGTCGACGGCCCGTGGGCCACTTTCTACCAGGGCCCCGGAGATCTTTCGACTACTATCGAGGCTTACGTCGCGCTCCGCCTCGCCGGAGAGCCGCCATATGCAGAGCACATGGCCAAGGCGGCGGCCTGGGTGCGCGAGCGGGGTGGTATCGAGTCCTCCCGCGTCTTCACCCGGATCTGGCTCGCCATGGTAGGGCGCTGGGACTGGGGCGAGTTGCCCGTGATCCCTCCCGAGCTCGTCTTCCTCCCGCCTCGGTGGCCTCTTTCGATATATTCCTTCGCCTGCTGGGCGCGCCAGACAATCGTGGCGCTTTCGGTGATTTGCGCCTACCGCCCCTCGAGGCCCCTTCCTTTCAAGGTCGACGAGCTCATGTCCGGGCGCCCGCCCCGCGAAAAGCCCCTTACGCCTGTAGGTAAATTTTTCTCAGTTCTCGACAAGGCGCTCCATGTTTACGAAGAGCTGGGAGAGCGCTCGCGGCCAAAGAGGTGGCTCCGCGACGCTGCCCTCAAAGAAGCCGAACGATGGATCGTCGCCCGTCAGGAGGCCGATGGCTCTTGGGGGGGCATCCAGCCGCCCATGGTCTACTCGACGATAGCGCTCGTACTCCTTGGCTACTCGATGGACCATCCTGTTGTGGCGGCCGCCCTCGAGGGCTTGGACGCCTTCGTCCTGGACGATGAGGAAGGCCGCCGCATCGAGGCCTGCCAATCGCCGGTATGGGACACGGCGCTCGCGCTGGTCGCGTTGGCCGACTCGGGGACCCTCCCCGATGACCCGGTAGTGGTATCGGCGCGTGATTGGCTCCTCAGGAAAGAAATCTCGGTCACCGGCGACTGGGCCGTCCAGAGGCCCGGCCTCAAACCCGGCGGCTGGGCCTTCGAGTTTTGCAACGCCCATTACCCAGACATCGACGACACCGCCGAGGTCGTCCTCGCCCTCCGGCGAAGCGCGTCCAACCCTGCGAGCGAGGCAGCCTGCGAACGTGCGGTCGCCTGGGTCGCCGGCATGCAATCACGCGGCGGGGGCTGGGGGGCCTTCGACGCCGACAACGACTCGCAACTCCCTAACCAGTTGCCATTTTTCGACTTCGGCGCTGTCACCGACCCTCCCACTGAGGATGTCACGGCGCACGTCGTAGAGATGCTCGCAGCCGAGGCCACCCGCGGCCACCTGAACGCCGACGGCCACCTGAGCACCGGCGGCCCAGATGTCACAGCCGCGATCCAAAAGGCCGTCGAGTGGTTATCTGCCCAACAGCAGCCGGACGGCTCCTACTGGGGCCGTTGGGGGGTCAACTATGTGTACGGCATAGGAGCGGTCGTGCCGGCGCTCGTCGCCGCGGGGGTCCGAGCGGACGACCGGCGCGTCGCCGGCGCCGTTCGGTGGCTCCTCGAGCACCAAAACCCCGACGGCGGCTGGGGCGAGGACCTGCGCTCGTACGTCGAACCGAGCTGGCACGGCAGCGGGGCGTCGACCGCTTCCCAGACTGCCTGGGCCCTGCTCGCCCTCTTGGCCGCCGGGGAGGAGAAGGGCCGGCCGGCCGAACGCGGCGTGGCGTGGCTCGTCGCCAACCAAAGCGCCGAAGGCACCTGGGAGGAACCATGGTTCACCGGCACCGGGTTCCCCTGGGACTTCTCGATCAACTACCACCTCTACCGCCACGTGTTCCCGCTCTCCGCGCTCGGCCGCTACGTCAACGGCACTGGCCCGCACCCAGCGAACGGACCGGCTCGGAGCTCGTTTAGAGTGCCGCCAACGGAGGAGGGCAGTGGCTGAGCCGAGGCCTCGGCTGCTCGTGCTCGCCCCACTGCGGGTCGAGGCCATGGCCCTCTTCCCCCCTGTCCCCGATCCAGCAGTAAGCGCCGTCGTACGCCGCCTCGGGATGGGCTTGGCCAAGGCCCGCCAGTCCTCCCAGCGCCTCGCCCCCGAGGTGAAGCGCGCAAGCGCTATAGCCATAGCAGGCTTGGGCGGAGGGATAGCTCCTGACCTCGAGCCCGGTGACGTCGTCGTGGCAGACCGTTTGGTGGACTCCGAAGGCAATGAGGTGGCCCGCCTGGCTTCGGCACCGCTGCTCTCCGCCGAGCTATGCCGGGCCGGCATACGGGCGCGCACCGGCACCGTGGCCAGCAGCGACCACATCGTGACCGGGCAAGAGCGAAAGCGCCTTGGCGACCTCGGGGCCGTCGCCGTGGACATGGAATCGACGGTCGCGGTGGCGACCGTGGCGCCTGAGGGGCGGGCTTGCGCTGTCGTGCGGGCCATATCCGACACGGCCGAGGCGGAGCTCTTCTCGCCCGCCGGTCTCGTCGGAGTATGCAAGGCGCTCCGATCGCTGCACGCATCGCGGCCCGCCCTCGCGCGCTGGGCCGCCGCCGCAGGAAAGAGAGAGGTCTTCCTCGCCGAGCCACGCTCATTTTGCGCCGGGGTGGAGCGGGCAATCGTGACCGTCGAGCGGGCGATCGAGCGCTACGGCGCGCCCGTGTACGTCAGGCGCCAGATAGTCCACAATGCCCACGTCGTCTCGGATCTCGAAGCCGCCGGCGCGATCTTCGTGGAGGAGCTGGAAGAAGTGCCCGACGGCGCCCGGGTCGTCTTCTCCGCCCACGGCGTCGGCACGGCGGTGCATGAGGAAGCGGGCCGCCGTGGGATGTTCGCCATCGACGCTACGTGCCCCCTCGTGAGCAAGGTCCACACCGAGGCACGCCGCTTTGCTGCCGCAGGACGCCAGGTCCTCCTCGTCGGGCACGAGGGCCACGACGAGGTCGAGGGCACCCTCGGGACCGTCCCTGGGACCGTGCTCGTGAGCACGCCGGCCGATGTCCACACCCTCGATCTCGACCGAACAGCACCCACCGCTGTTGTAACCCAGACGACCCTCGCCACCGACGAAGTGCGTGGCGTCATCGACGCACTGGAAAGCAGCTTTTCCGATATCGCCCGGCCATCAGCGTCGGATATATGTTACGCGAGCCAAAACCGCCAGGAAGCAGTGCGCGCTCTCGCCCCGAGTTGCGACCTCGTGCTCGTAGTGGGGTCGGCCAATTCGTCCAATTCCAACCGCCTGGCCGAGGTTGCCAGGCGCTGCGGCACCGAGGCGCACCTAGTCGAGGACCGCTCCGAGATCCAGTTGTCCTGGCTCGCCGGCAAGCGGCGTGTCGGCCTGACTGCGGGCGCGAGCGCGCCCGAGAAACTTGTCTCGGAGATCGTAGAGTGCCTGTCCGGGCTCGGACCTACGGAGGTCACCAGCCGCGCGGGCGCCAACGAGCACGTGAATTTCCCCCTACCACCGGAGGTGCGATGACATGGGCACGATCGACTTTCGCCAGAGCATAAAAGTTGGCACTTACATAGCACGCCAGAAGCTCGCGAAGCGAGACAAGTTCCCGCTCATAGTCGAGCTCGAGCCGCTCTTTGCATGCAACCTCGAGTGCAACGGGTGCGGCAAGATCCAATACCCGACCGACGTCTTGAGGAAGAGGCTCTCGGTCGACCAAGCGGTGGCTGCCATCGAGGAATGCGGCGCGCCGATGGTCTCGATCGCCGGGGGCGAACCGCTCCTCCACCCTCAGATAGAAAAGATGAGCCAAGCCCTCCTGGACCGGAAACGCTTCGTCTACCTCTGTACCAATGCGATCCTGCTAGAGCGCAAGCTCGACCGCTTCGAACCGCATCCCGCCTTTTCCTGGGTGGTCCACCTAGATGGCCTCCGCGAGCGCCACGACGAGTCCGTGTCGCGCGAAGGCGTTTTCGACAAGGCCGTGGCCGCCATAAAAAAGGCCAAAGAACGGGGCTTCCGGGTCATGACCAATACCACTTTCTTCAACACCGACTCCCCGAAGCAGGTGCGCGAGGTGCTCGACTTCCTAAACGACGAGCTCGGGGTCGACAAGATGATGCTCTCTCCCGGGTACGCGTACGAAAAAGCTCCTGACCAAGTCCACTTCCTCGGGGTCGACCAATCGCGGAAGTTGTTCCGGGAAGCCTTCGAGGGCAAGCGCAAGCAGTGGCGCCTCAACCACAGCCCGCTCTTCCTCGACTTCTTGGAGGGCAAGGTGGAGTTCGAGTGCACCCCCTGGGGCATCCCCTCTTACAGCGTGTTCGGCTGGCAGAAGCCGTGCTACCTGCTGGCGGACGGCTATACCGAGACCTACAAGGAGCTCATAGAGACCACGGACTGGTCCAAGTACGGTAGGGGTCGCGACCCACGTTGCCGTAACTGCATGGCCCACTGTGGCTTCGAGCCGAGCGCGGTGCTGGCCACGACGGGCAGCGTCCGCGAGTCCCTCCGAGCCCTCGTCAACGCTCGCTGACCGGACAGGGCTAGTTCTGGTGCCTGAGGCCCGGGTCCTCGTGACAGGCGCTTCGAGCGGCATTGGCGCTGCCGTCAGTACACTCCTGTCCTCGCGGGGCTGCCGGGTCGTCGGCTCAGGCCGGCGCGCCGAGGGCCTCGCGCTTGCCCCCGACGGCCCCTTCGAAGCCGCGGTGCTGGCCGACCTCACAGAGCCCGGCGCCCCAGCTGAGGTGGTCGGGAAGGCCGTCGCGGCCCTGGGCGGCCTAGACGTCGTCGTGTCGTGCGCCGGGGCCGGCTGGCAGGGGCCCTTTTGGAGCATGTCCGCGGACGAGATCGACAACCTCCTCGACATAAACCTCCGCGCCCCGCTCCACCTCGCCCACGCCGCGGCACCCCACCTGCTCGCCTCGGGTGGCCAGCTGGTGCTCGTCGGCTCGATAGCGGGCCTCGTAGGGGTGCCAGAAGAGGTCGCCTACGGGACAGCCAAAGCCGGCCTGCGCGGCCTCGCTGATGGGCTCCGTCTGGAGTGGTCACGCAACTGGAACGACGTCCATAGCGATGGCCTTAGCGAGACCACCCAAGCGCTCCCGGGCGCCGGCACCGCGCCGATGGGCACCACTTCGTCAGGCACCGGGTCGACGGGGGCCGCGCCGACCGCAACGAAAAAAAAGGCGATCGGCTCCAGCGGCACCGCTCGCACCCACCGGCACGCCACCGTGACCCTCGTGAGCCCGGGAGTTGTCGCGACGCCCTTCTTCAGCAGGCGCAACACGCCTTATACGCACTCGTGGCCGCACCCGATGCCGGTGACCAAGGTCTCCCGCCGCATCGTCCGGGCCATCGAGCAAAGACAAGAGGACGTCGTCGTGCCGGCGTGGCTCGGCCTCGCAGCACGGCTCAACGGCGGCCTCCCCCGCCTCTACCGAGTGCTCGCCAACTTCCCTTGGCGCGTGCAGCACTTGCCCTCGGGGTAGCGGCACACGCCATCGGGCAAACGCCCCGCGCCCGGGGGGACCTTTAGTAGATGCGGACCAGGCGGAGCGTGTCCGTGACCGGTGAGGTGGGGTCGTGGAGCGAGCCCGCCAGGACGACTGCGACATCGCCTGGCTTCGCGTAGCCGGCCAAACGAGCAGCTTCTATGCCGTTGTCAACCGCCTCGTCTGTGCTCTTCGCCTCTGCGGGCACGAGGACGGTGTCGACGCCCCAACTCGTCGTGAGCTGGCGGGCGGTGAAGGCGAAGGGCGTGGCCGCGACGATCGGGCACGGCGGCCGGTACCGGGTGATCGCTCTCGCCGTCGCACCGCTATTTGTGCACGCGATCACGACCGCCGCCTTTTCGTCGATGGCGGCTCGCCACGCCGCCGCACCGATGGCGGCCGTGATCCTGGCGCTGCCAGCGCCCTCGGACGCGAAATGCTGGATGGGCAGGTTGCGGGACCATTGGTGGCTATCGAAGTCGAGATCGGCGCGCCTCGCGATGCGGGCCATGGTCGCGACGGCATTGACGGGGTCGACACCGATGGCCGACTCTCCCGAAAGCATCACGGCGCTCGTCCCGTCGAACACCGCGTTAGCGACATCTGTTACCTCGGCTCTCGTCGGTACAGGCGAGTTGACCATGGACTCGAGCATCTGGGTTGCCGTGATCACCGGCCGGCCCCAGGCGATGCACGAACGGATGAGCTTTTTTTGGATGTGAGGAACATCTTCAAAGGGGACCCGCACCCCGAGGTCGCCTCGGGCGACCATCACGGTGTCAGCGACGCGCAAGATGTCGTCCATCTCACCGACTGCCTCAGGGGTCTCCATCTTGGCGCAGACGAGCACCTCCCTGCCGACCAACGACTTCACGGTCTCGAGGTCCGAGGCGGTGCGCACGAACGACACTGCAACGCTCTCGATACCCTCTGCCAGGAGCACCTCGAGGCGTTCGATGTCCTCCGGCGTTGGCGTCTTTAGCGAGAGCCTCGTGGCTGGCGCCGTAACCCCGGGCCGACCTTGGACCTTGCCGCCGGCGAGCACGCGTGCGCGCACCGTGTACCCGTCGCGCTTTTCGACCATGAGCGCGACACCGCCGTCCCCGAGAGCGACGCGGTCACCCTCTTGCAGGGACTCGACCAATTCGGGCAGCGACACACCGATCCGCTCTTCGCTGCTATGGGGCGCAAGGCCCTGCGGGCAGATGTCCACCTCGGTGCCCGTCACCAGGTTGACGCCGCCCTCGGGGAAAGCCGTCGTGCGGATCTTCGGCCCAGGGAGGTCGACCAGCACGCCCACCTCGGGCGCAGCCTCGCGGACCCGGCGGAGCCTTGCCACCGCCTCATCGATCGAACCGTGAGCGAGGGGGAGGCGTGCCACGTCCATGCCGGCGTCCTGCATGGCCGCCAGCACCGCCGGAGAATCAGACGCCGGGCCAATAGTGGCCACAACCCGTGTCCGACGCCCGGCACTCGACAAGTAACGGCGCGTAGGGGTCGATTTTTCGTTCGACAAGCTGGCGATGCGGGCACCCGCGCTAGCGGGATCTGTGCGGTCTTCTGGGCTCACGGCGCTTGGATCTGCGGCAGAATTGGTCACTGCTGCGAGTCTAGCGGTCGAAGAGATGAGAGCGCCTGCGCGGACACCTGGTCGCGCGCGTACCGAACTCGTTCAAAAAAGGCCACGGACTCGGAACCTCTCTTGGTGTACGGGCAGTTCGCCCGGCCCACCTTCGGCCGAGGAGGCCGCCTGGTCACATGGCCCCGCTCAAAAAGGGCAACAGGGCCCTAGGAGGACCAGAGAGGAGGCAATAGCGTCACCTAGTGGCCCCGAACGGCCAGGGTGCCCGCCCCGGCCACCGGCCTATACCTGCGATGCAGCACGACCAAGACAAGCACGATCTCGAAGAGGCCCTAGAGGTAGCGAGGGCAAGGGGTGACCGGCTCGACCACGCTCGGCGGTTGCTCGACCTCGGGCGCTATGAGGTACTACATGGCGACGCAGCCAAAGCGCGCGCCCACTACCAGGCCGCCTTTGCCCTAGGCCGCAAAGCCATTGACCGGGCCAATGCCAAGCTGGGGCTCGGAGACCTCGAACGCCTCTTTGGAGACCGCTCGGCCGCTCGTGCTCACTATGAGTCCGCGCTCGATCTCTACCGCCAGGGCGGGGACGCCATGGGCGAGGCCCACGCCCTCCACAGCCTGGGCGACCTCGAACGCCTCTTTGGCGACCGCTCGGCCGCCCGTGCCTATTACGAACCCGCGCTCGATCTCTACCGGCGAGGCGGGGACGCCATGGGCGAGGCCCACGCCCTCCACAGCCTGGGCGACCTCGAACGCCTCTTTGGCGACCGCTCGGCCGCCCGCTCCCGCTACGAGTCCGCGATGGCCCTCTACCGCAAAGGTGGGGACGCCATGGGCGAGGCCCACGCCCTCCACAGCCTGGGCGACCTCGAACGCCTCTTTGGCGACGTGGCCGGTGCGCGCGCCCACTACGACTCGGCCAAGGACCTCTACCACCAAGGCGGGGACCGCATGGGCGAGGCCCACGCGGCACAAAGCCTTGGCGACCTCGAACGCCTCTTTGGCAAGGAGACGGCCGCCAGCAGCCACTACGAGGCGGCCATCGAGCTCTACCGCCAGGCCGGGGACCGCATGGGCGAGGCGAAGGCAGTGCACAGCCTCGGTGACCTCGAGTACAGGGCTGGCAACGCGCCCGCTGCCCGCACCCACTACGAGGCGGCCAAGGCGCTTTACCGCCAAAGTGGGGACCGCATGGGAGAGGCCCACGCGTCACACAGCCTTGGCGACCTCGAACGCCTCTTTGGCGACGCCGCTCTTGCTAGCACCCACTACGAGGCGGCCAAGGCGCTTTACCGCCAAAGTGGGGACCGCATGGGAGAGGCCCACGCGTCACACAGCCTTGGCGACCTCGAACGCCTCTTTGGCGACGCCGCTCTTGCTAGCACCCACTACGAGGCGGCCATAGGGCTCTACCGCCAGGCCGGGGACCGCATGGGCGAAGCCCATGCGGCATATGACCAAGGCGACTTAGAGGCCGCAGCCGGCAAGAGAGCAGCCGCCCTCGCCCACTACGAGGTGGCCATCGAGCTTTACCGCCGGCTCGGGGACCGCATGGGCGAGGCGAAGGCCGTTCACGGCGTCGGGGACCTAGAGCGAGTCGCGGGCGACGCACTAGCTGCACGCGCCCGCTATGAGATGGCGCGAGACCTCTACCGCCGGGCTGGCGACCGCGCGGGCGAGGCGAAGGCAGTGCACAGCGTCGGGGACCTCGAGAATGTCCTAGGTGACGTCGCCGGTGCACGCGCCCACCGCGAGGCGGCGCGCGAGCTCTACCGCCAGGCCGGGGACCGCCTGGGCGAGGCCCACGCCGCCTATGACCTCGGCGACCTCGAACGCGAGGCTGGCAACACGGGCGCCGCCCTCTCCCACTACCGGGCGGCCCTGGACCTCTACCGCCAGGGTGGCCACGCCTTGGGTGAAAGCCAATGCTGGTACCGGCTCGCACTTGTCCTACGAGAAGAAGGCGAGCTCGCCGAGGCGCTTGCTCATGCCAGAGAGGCCGTATGGGCGCTCGAGCCCGTGCGCGGCGCCTTGGGCAACCAAGGGGCCAGACGTTCGCTCTTCGTGGACATCCACGACATCTACGACCTTGCCCTCCAACTCGCGACAGAGGCGATCCGCCAGGGCTCGCCGAGGGCTGGTGCCATCGCTCTCCAGCTGGCCGAGTCGGCGCGTTCAGGCTCCTTGGCCCAAACGCTGAGAGCTGGCGGCCTCGCGCTGGAAAGCCGGGCCGGCGAGCTCCTGAAAAAGGTGATGGGCCTTGAGGCAAACCTTGCGGCCGAGCCCTCGCCCCCCAGGGAGCGCGCCGCGGCAGCCGAGGTCCTGGCACGCCGTAACGTCGGGATCAGGGAGGAGCTGGCGAAGGTCCGCACACGCATCGGGGAAGTCGTCTCAGCTCAGTTTGCCCGCGCCTTCTGCCCAGAGCGCCCGGACGTGGACTCCATTAGGGCGACCCTCTCCAGCAATGGAGCGCACGCCCTCATCTATGACCTAGCGGCCAGCGAGGGGAGCTACCAGGGCCACGTCGTCTGGGCGCAGCCGGGCGGAGAGGTGGTCGCCGAGACGGTAAGCATAGAAGCCGCCACCGCCCAGTTCTTGTCCAGTTTCCTGGCAGACGTGGCGCGCGGCGGGGGCCGCAGCTCCTGGTTGCCCGCCCGTGAAGCGTGGTCCGACCTCGCCAAGGCGCTCTTGCCCGAAGAGCTGCGCGCGGCCTGCCTTGACGCAGCGCTCTCGGGGGAACCCCTCGACTTGGTAGTGGTGCCAGACGAGATCTGCTGGTCGTTACCCTTCGGGGCACTCGCCCTGGGCTTGGGCACTCCGCTGCTCGCCGGTACCATACTGCGCGTCGTGCCGACGCTCGGGACCTATGAGACGCTCCTCGACCCGGCGGCACCTCCGGCCCAGACGGGCGGTCTCGCGCACCTGGACCCAACCCTCGACACCGAACGAGAGGCAGGCGCGCTGAAGTCGCTCCAGCCGCCCTACGGCCCAGTTACCTGGGCGAGCGAAAGACAAGAGCTTTACGAGCTCCTGGCGAGGGGACAGGGGCCGTACCTGCTCGCGTTCGGGGCCCAAGGGGGCAGCTCCTCCGGCCTACGCCAGTCGCTCCATTTAGCCGACGGCACCTCGCTTTCTGCCGAAGCGCTCCTCGAGCTGAGGCTCCCGCCGGTCACCAGCTTGGGCTCCTGCTTGGCCGCCGGGCACGCTCCGCTCTGCCTAGCCGTAGCGTGCCTGACGCGGGGCACGAGGTGCCTCATCTCGCCCTTGTTCGCAACAGACGACCCCGCGGCGGGCGCCATCCTGTCCGAGGCTTATCGCAACCTGGCCTTCTCTGCCACGCCCGCAGAGGCCCTGCGGGCAGCCCAACTGGCATACCTGGCGGACCACCCGCACGCGCCGCCCGCCATCTGGGCTTCGCTCGTGGCGATAGCCCGTTAGTGCCTGGCTAGGGCAGGCACGCCCGACGGACTCGAAACGGGAGAGGGGAGAGCTCGCTCGGGCAGAGACCACGGCGCTTGACGCTCAGCGTGCTCCGCGCACAGCTCGGCAGATAAGAACAGGCGAAGCGCTCCCCGTTCATCTGCTTCCAGCCCCTCACCCGAGGCAAGCCAGGCGGGAAGGCGGCCCGCATGCCCCACCCACAAGTCGTCCACGATGACCGCTGGCGATGACGCTGGAGGCCAGCAACCGCTGCGAGCATCGACGAAGGCCGCTTCCGCCGCGGGCAAAGAGAGCACGCAGACAGCAGCCATCACCGGCTTGGCCGCCCACGGCGTACCAGAGAGGAAGCTGCGCATGGCCTTTGCCCCTTTCAGAGCGCTCTTTACCGCCGAGGACCTCCCGGTCCAGCGGTCCTCACCGGTGCCCTCGACCGGCGCCGTGCTGCCGGCGTCCTGCGCAGCCCAACGCGACCCCACGACCACGACCCCCCTCTGCGCGACCACCAAGTGCCCCAGAGGGACCTCCCAGCCTGGTGCGAGGAGCCCGTGCAAGACCGAAGCTCCTGGCGGGCAGATGACATCCAGGAGCCGCCCAAGGTCGGGCCCGGCCCCCACGCCGCGCTCAGCCAGGCACGCCACTAAACAGTTGAGCCTCGCACGGGCGACGTCCTCGCGCCTCCAAGTCCACCCGTTGCCGTGCCTGATCGGAACCACAAGTCGAGGATCGGCGCGCTGACCCTAGGGCCTTGAGCCGACGGCCTTCACGGGCGCAGCCGACCTTCCGCAGATTCGCCCTAGCAGTGAATAATTTTCGGCAATTTCTGGCCCCGGGGGGCGAAGGCACACTCCCCCTTTGGACCGCCTAAAGGGCTGCATCTCGATCGCGGTAGGCCTCCGCAACTGCAGGATGCACGACTTCGTGCTCGCGCACGTTGACGCCCTTCGCGAAGCCCTTGTCCTGCCGGCAGAATTCGTCGAGGCCGAGGTCGGCCAGCCTGTGCAAGTACGGGAGCGTCGCATTGGCGAGCGCCCGCGTCGAAGTCACGGGCACCGCGCCAGGCATGTTGGCCACGCAGTAGTGGACAACGCCGTCGACGACGAAGGTCGGCTCCTCGTGGGTCGTGGGCCGGGAAGTCTCCGCACAACCACCTTGGTCGATCGCCACGTCCACGATCACCGAACGAGGCGGCATCCGCGAGAGCATCGACCGCCGGATGAGCTTGGGCGCCGCTGCCCCATGTACGAGCACCGCGCCGACCACGGCGTCGTTCGACGAAAGCTGCTCGAGCACGCTGTGCGCATCGGACATCAAGCAGCGAACGGAACCGTCGAAGCGGTCGTCCAGGTAGCGCAGTCTCTCGACGGAACGTTCGAGCACCGTCACCTCGGCTCCAATGCCTCTTGCCACTTTTGCCGCGTAGACCCCGACCACTCCCCCGCCGAGGACGAGCACGCGCGCTGGCGCGACCCCAGGTGCACCCCCAGCCAGGAGGCCCCTCCCGCCCATGGGCGACGTCAGGTACCCAGCCACGACCTGACCAGCGAGCCGACCCGCGATCTCGCTCATCGGCGCCAGGAGAGGCAGCTGCCCAGCGGCATCCTCGACCGTCTCGTAGGCCACCCCGGTAGCACCGGAGGAAACCAGTGCCGCCGTCAGTCCTGGGGCAGCTGCCAGATGAAGGTAGGTGAAAAGGACGAGCCCTTCCCGCAAGAGCGCGAGCTCGGGGCCCACAGGCTCTTTGACCTTGACAAGCGTGTCCACTTCACCCCAGATGCCAGCCGCGCTGCTCGCGAGCTCCGCCCCGGCAGCGATATAGGCCTCGTCGGGGAAACCGGACCCTTCTCCCGCCCCGCGTTCAACGACCACGCTGTGGCCAGCCTCCACGAGCTCCTCGGTGCCCGCAGGCGTGAGGGCCACCCGCAGCTCTGCCGGCTTTATCTCCTTCACGACGCCTATACGCAACTACCGGTCACCTCCAGGCGATATGACCAACAGTAGGTCCCCGCCCTCAACCGACGCGACCGGGCTCACGGCCAAGCGCTCGACCCTGCCCGCAAGCGAAGCGGTTATCGGCGCCTCCATCTTCATCGCTTCTATCGTCGCGACGGTTTGGCCAGCCTCGACGCGGTCACCGGCGCCAACCGTTAGCGAGACCGTGCCCGCGAAAGGAGCCGCCACATGGGCCGGGTTGTCCTGCTGCGCCCGCTCTCCCCTCGGCCGGGTCTCCCTAACGGAGCGGTCCCTCACGCGGACCTCGCGAGGTTGGCCGTTGATGCGGCAAAAAACAGAACGGAACCCGCGCTCGTCAGCCTCCCCGACCGCGTCCACGGCAAGGTAGAGCGAGACCCCGGCTTCGAGTGCCACGTCGACCTCCTCCCCTAGTGCAAGGCCGTAGAAAAATGCCTTGGTGGGCAGGACCGAGAGGTCCCCGTACTGGCGCGACGATTCCTCGAACTCCTTGGCAGGCCCAGGGAAAAGCAACTCGTTTAGCGTGCGGCGCAATTCCTCAGGTGTAGTGGAGGGGTCCTCCAGGGCTCGCTTTGCTTCGGGCGGGAGCGCGAGTTGGCGCACCGGCCGGCTTTTCCCCTCGAGGGCCTTGGTCCTAAAGGGCTCGGGCCAGCCTCCGGCCGGTTCACCGAGCTCCCCGGCGAGGAAGCCCACGACACTGTCGGGTAAGTCGAAGGCCGCAGGGTCACGCTCGAAGTCCATTATGTCGACGCCCGCGCCGCAGAGATAGAGGGCCAAGTCGCCCACCACCTTCGAGCTCGGGGTCACCTTGACGATGTTGCCGAGGATCCGGTTGGCCACGGCGTAGAGGTCCTCGACCTCCTCATAGCGCTCCCCGAGCCCGAGAGCTATCGCCTGCTGGCGGAGGTTGGATATCTGCCCCCCCGGCATCTCGTGCAGGTAAACGCGGCTCGTGGGCGCGGGGAGCCCGATGTCGAAAGGACGGTAGGCGTGGCGAACCGCCTCCCAGTACGGCTCGAACGCCTCGATCGCGGCGAGCGAGAGCTCGCTGTCGCGCTCGGTATGGGCAGTTGCGGCGACAATGGCCCCGAGCGACGGCTGGCTCGTCGTACCGGCCATCGGGCCGATGGCCCCGTCGAGCGCGTCCACTCCGGCCTCTAAGGCGGCGACATAAGTCCCGAGCTGGCCGCCAGCCGTGTCGTGGGTGTGCAGGTGCACTGGAAGGTCGAAGTTCCCCCGGAGCGCCCCGACCAATGTGCGCGCTGCGGGGGCGCGAAGGAGCCCCGCCATGTCTTTTATGCAAAGGACGTGCACGCCGCCCTCGACGAGCTGCTCGGCCTTTTTCAAGTAGTAGTCCAATGTGTAGAGCTTCTCGGAGGGGTCGGCCAAGTCGCCCGTGTAGCAAAGGGTCCCCTCCGCTATCTTCCCCACGTCGATGACTGCACGCACCGCCGGCAGCATCTGGTCGATGTCGTTCAACGCGTCGAAGACGCGAAATATGTCTATCCCCGTCCTCGCCGCTTCCTTTACGAAAGCTGTCGCCACTTCTAAGGGGTAAGGCGTGTAGCCGACCGTGTTGCGCCCGCGCAGGAGCATTTGGAGGCACACGTTGGGCACGGCCTCCCTGATCGCAGCGAGGCGCTCCCAGGGGTCTTCCCGTAAAAAGCGCAGCGCGACGTCGAAAGTTGCGCCTCCCCAGCACTCGAGTGACAAGAGCCCTGGCAACGCCAATGCATAAAAGGGGCCAGCGGCGAGCATGTCCTTCGTGCGCAACCGCGTGGCAAGAAGAGACTGGTGGGCGTCGCGGAACGTCGTGTCGCTCACTAGCACGCGAGTTTGCTCTCGCATCCAGCGGGCAAACCGCTCGGGGCCTAGCTCGTCGAGCAGTTGGCGCGTACCGGGAGCGGGCACCGGCGCTGCCTTGCGCGGCACGCCGGGCAGCTTGGAGAGCGGGCTCGGGCCCGCAGGAGCCGGCCCGTTCGGGCGGTTGACGGTCATGTCGGCGATATAGCTCAAGAGGCGCGTGCCCCTGTCGGCGCCTCGGCGACGGCCGAGCAAGGCGGGCCGCTCGTCGATGAAAGAGGTCGTAATGTCCCCGGCAAGGAAAGCCGGGTCCTCGAGCACGCCTTGGAGGAAGGGGATGTTGGTGGCGACACCGCGCACCCTGAACTCGGCGAGCGCCCGCCTGGACCTTTTCACCGCCTCGTCGAAACTACGCCCGCTGCAGGTCAGCTTTACCAGCAGCGAGTCGAAATGGGGCAAGACGTCGGCGCCAAGGTAGGTACAGCCGTCCAGCCGGACCCCGTGACCGCCAGGCGAGCGGTAGGTACTAATGCGCCCGGTGTCGGGGCGGAACCCCTGAGCGGGGTCTTCGGTCGTTATCCGGCACTGCAGCGCTGCGCCCCTGACAGCGAGTTTTTCTTGAGAGATGCCGAGGTCCTGCAGGGTCTCGCCTGCCGCCACGCGAAGCTGCGCCTGCACCAAGTCGACCGAGGTCACTTCTTCGGTGACCGTGTGCTCGACTTGGATGCGAGGGTTCATCTCGATGAAAACGTGCCGGCCGTCCGGCCCGACCAGGAACTCGACCGTGCCGGCGTTGCGATAGCCGACTGCCCGCGCGAACGTCACCGCGTCGGCGCAGAGGCGCTCGCGGAGCCCGGCCGCCAGTTTGGGGGCCGGCGCGATCTCCACCACCTTCTGGTGGCGCCGCTGCACCGAACAGTCCCTCTCGAAAAGGTGAACGACTTCGCCGGTGCCGTCTGCGAGGACCTGGACTTCGATGTGGCGGGCCGGGCTGACGGCTTCCTCCAGGAACACGGTGGCATCCCCGAAGGCGGTCGCTGCCTCGCGCGCTGCGATCGAGGCTGCCTCGCGCAGGTCTTCAGCACGCTCGACCCGGCGCAAACCTCGGCCGCCCCCACCCGCAGCCGCCTTCACGAACAGCGGGAAGCCCACTTCACCGGCCGAGCGGACCAAGTCCTCGAGAAGGCCGCCAGCGGGGCCCTGACTGGTACCGGCAGCCCTCCCCAAAGTAGCGGCCCCGTCCCCGAAGGGGCCAGCGCTCCGGAGAACCGGCAGGCCTGCCGCGCTAGCCGCCTCCTTGGCCCTCGGCTTGTTGCCCGCTAGCGCCAGGACCTCTGCGGGAGGGCCAACGAAGGTCAACCCCGCCTCCTCACAGGCGCGGGCAAGGTCGGGGTTCTCCGACAAGAAGCCGTAGCCGGGGTAGATCGCGTCAGCCCCGCAAGCCAGGGCGACCTCGATTATCCCTGCTATGTCAAGGTATGCCCGCAAGGGGTGCCCCCGCTCGCCGATCTCGTAGCTCTCGTCCGCCTTTTGGCGGTGAAGCGAGTAGCGGTCTTCGTATGGGAAGACCGCTACCGAGGTCCACCCGAGCTCGTTGATGGCCCTGAAGGCCCTGATCGCTATCTCTCCCCGGTTGGCCACGAGCACCTTGCGCACGTCACCGAGCGTAGCTTGCCGTTCTCGCCGGCCGTCCGAGCACGCCATCCGAGCACGCCATCCGAGCACGCCATCCGAGCGTGGCGCGAATAGCCCTTGGCTTACTTACCCCCGAGCCATTTCTAGCCGAGCCGGCAAAGGTCTTCGACGACCCATTCGACCCCGTGCTTGGTCGCCGCGCCGGGGTCGGTGCGGCAGTCCGGCTGGGGCACCCGCCGGCCCTCGTGTACGACGCCCTCCCACGTGCCATTTCCGAGCGTCTCGAGCCTGAGCCGCCCCCCGGGTGCTTCGAGGGCACGCCGAGCGTCCCGGAGCAAAGACCAGCCGACCTCGGCGAACACCGCAGCGTCAAGTGCCTGTGCTCGAGGGGTGCCGAGCGTCGCGCACCCGCGGTAGTGGCCGGGGGCAGCCCCTGCTTCTCCTGCTCCT
The DNA here is from genome assembly GCA_021787035.1 of Actinomycetes bacterium. Classification (GTDB taxonomy): domain Bacteria; phylum Actinomycetota; class Acidimicrobiia; order Acidimicrobiales; family Palsa-688; genus JAJZYO01. The sequence continues at coordinate 9,028 of JAJYMM010000244.1, read as the reverse complement.
GCGCCAACCACAGCTCGGAGCAAGGCGCTGTCGGAGTAAGCCCACATGGTGCCGCTCGGGAAGGCTATAGCCGACGGGGCGAACCGGTGCCCCCCCGTATGGCTCGTCCTCCACAGCCGCACTGGCGCCTGAGCGGCGGCGAGAGGGCTCTCCGTGAGCTCAGCAAAAAGGCGCGTGCCCTTCGATCCGCAGCAGGTGTCGCGCTGGCCGTGGGTGCACACCAAGACGTCTACGACCGCCCCTCCCTCCTGGCTCCAGGCGCCCCCGGCGCCGGAGGAGAGCAGGTCGCTCACGGCGGCAGCGACCTGACCGGCCGGGGCTACGCATTCCGAGCGCACGAGATCCCCCGCCCAGCCCTCCCGCGCTTGGCGGTAATAGATCACCCGGCGGCCGGTGCCGTCGGAACGCCCCGGACGGCTCTCACTGCTGAGCAGCTGCAACCGAACACCGGCGTCCGAGGCAAGCCCACTCACACCGGCCAGCTCGGGAACCGACGAAGCATCGGCAGGCCAGGGAAGTGGCTCCTCCACAAGCAAGAAGCCCTTGTAGTTACCGGCCGTGCCCACCGGCTCCAGCTGCTGGCTACGGGCCCATTCGCTACAGGAGGGCGCGCTAGTCAGTTTCGCCAAAGGGGTCGTAGTCATAGGCGGAGCTATGGTACGGCATAGCCGTAGATCGGGTAGCCGTTGGCGAAGAAAGACTGTGACGGCAGGTACGGCCCGTTCACAAGTACGGCCCTGCGGTTCCCCCGGCCTGGGCCGGCATCGCCCTCGACGGTATCGATCTCCCCATCTGGCCACACCTGTGCCACGACACCGATGTGCGGCGAAGCCTTGACGTCTTGCGGACCGGTACCGTAAAGGACGAGGTCACCCGGCCGGGGCTCCTGCGTGACGGGGAGCACCTTCGTGTGCTTCTTCGCCCAGTAGTAGACGTCGCCCACAAACGCGTAGCGCGGGATCGGGACACCGGCTCTTTCCCAAACCCAGGTCGCGAATAGCGAGCACCACTCTTCGCAAGGCCCGTAGGGGTTGCAGAAGTTGCCCCCATCCGGGCTCGGGCCGAGCTGGCTAGCGGCAACCCCGACTATCCGAGGACCCGCCCCAGGGCCGGGTTGGTCCAACCTGAGCGAAAACGCCGCCGCGTCCAAGAGCCAGTACCCTGCCCCCTCCGGGTCGGGGACGATACCGGAGATCGGTGGCCTGGGGTTGGCTCGGCTGTCGCCCCCGAGCTTGGCGGCGTCCCCGAAGGCATAGACCTCGCCGTCGTTGCATGCGAGCCAGTAGCCCAGACCGCCGGGGCTGACCGCGATCCCAACCACCGGCGCATGGCCCCTCATTCCGCCTAGGCGTGGTGCATCGCCGTAGGGGACGACCTCCCCGCCACCCTGCACGAGCCAGTAGCCAAGACCATTGGCCGAAGATGCGATCGCGACCACGGGGATATTGTGCAGGTTGGTGCGACCAAGCGAGCCGTAGTAGTGGGCGGCGCCGTATGAGTACACGGCGCCGTGGCTCGTCACAAGCCAATAACCATTGCCGAGAGGCGTGGGGGCGAAGCCGACCACCGGGTCGGGGGCGCCACCCGAGGCAGCCGGCGCGCCGAAATAGCGGGCGTCCCCGAAGGAGTAGACCGCCCCGTCCGCGCTGGCGAGCCAGTAGCCAGCACCGTCGGGCGTCGGCGCCATCGCGACGATCGGCGCGTAGGGTCTCCGTCCGCTGAGGTCGCCGAAATAGCGGGCGTCCCCGAAGGAGTAGACCGCCCCGTCCGCGCTGGCGAGCCAGTAGCCAGCACCGTCGGGCGTCGGCGCCATCGCGACGACCGGAGCGGACAGCTTCACGCCGAGAGGGCTACCCAAAAAACGTGCTCTGCCGAAACCGAGCACCCCTCCGTCCCCGTAGATCCCGGCGTCGTGCTGGACCTCAGCCCGAGCCCCGCCAGCGACGTCCCCAGCTCCAGGCCCAGCGACGTCCCCAGCTCCAGGCCCAGCGACGTGCCCAATGCCAGGCCCAGCGACGTGCGCTACAGGGGACCAAGCCGATGGGAGAGGGAGAGCCGCCCCCGAGCTTCTGGCACCGGCCACGCTGAAGAGCGCCAGCGCGACAACCGCCAGCACCGAAGGCGTCCTTTTCAGCCGTCTCGCCCTAGCAGGACGCCCGCCCTGTGCCTGCACGGCTCCTTTTTACCAGGGCGAAGCTAGGAGCAGCGGGCAGGGGACCATTCGGGCATTTCAGACGACTCAGAGCCGGCACGCCGCGAGAGGTGGACCGGGCAGACTGGCCCCATGTCAACCCAGGACCTTCCCGCCGACCTTCTCGACGATCTCTATGAAGTTGCCCTCCGGGTGGCTACGGGTGCTGCCGGCCTGCTCACTTCGTACTCCACTCGGCGGCTGCAGCACGTCGAGACCAAGTCCTCACCAACTGACCTCGTCTCCGAAGCCGACCGCGCGTCGGAGGCCTACATCGTCGCCGAGCTGGCACGGTCGCGGCCCGATGATGCGTTCCAGGGGGAAGAGGGTGGCTCTCTCGAGGGCCGCTCGGGGGTTTCGTGGGTGGCCGACCCCCTGGACGGGACGACCAACTTCTTCTTCGGCGTCCCCGCATATTCCGTCTCGCTCGCCGCGAGGGTAAAGGGGCGTACGGTCGTCGGCGTGGTCGTCGACCCGAGCAGGGCCGAAACATGGTCGGCGGCCCTCGGACGCGGCGCGTGGTGCAACGGTTCGAAATGCCAGGTCGCCCTCGGCAGGAGCGAGCTCTCGACCGCACTAGTAGCGACCGGGTTCGGCTACGGCCAGGAGCGCAGGGCGGAGCAGGCTGCGCTCCTGCCAAGCGTGTTGCCCGCGGTCCGCGACATCCGCAGGTTCGGCTCGGCCGCGATCGACCTTTGCTGGGTTGCCGGAGGACGCCTTGATGCCTATTACGAGTCCCACCTAAACGACTGGGACTGGGCTGCGGGCTCGCTCGTCTGCGAAGAGGCCGGCGGGAAAATCTCCAGGCTGGAAGGCGAGATCCTTCTCGCTGCCACTCCTGGTCTCATCGGGCCGCTCTCCGAGCTGCTAATTACCGCCAGGGCAAGGGGCGCACGCGCGTAAGGTGGCGGCGCCGGTGCCGCCTTGGGCGCCGGCGCTTACCTCATAGCTCAGCCAAAAAGAGGGCGGGCGACCGTGTCGTACAGTTGGTCCGGCACGAGCTTGGGCTCTGACACCCCGGCCGAGAGCGGGACGCGCACGATCCTGTCGCCCTGGAGCGCCACCATCGTGCCAGCGCCACCGTCGTGGAGCGCGTCGATGGCGGCGACGCCGAAACGGGTTGCCAGCACCCGGTCGTAGGCAGTCGGCGTGCCACCGCGCTGTATGTGGCCAAGGACCGTGGCGCGTGTCTCGAACCCCGTCCGCTCCTCTATCTCCTTCGCCAGTACGTTGGCAATACCGCCGAGTCGCACATGGCCAAACTGGTCCACTTCGCCAGAAGTCAACGAGAGCGACCCTTCCTTGGGAGTAGCACCTTCTGCTACCACGACGACCGAGGAGAGGCGCCCGAGCGCCCTGTGCGACTTTACGAGCTCGCACACCTCCGCCACGTCGAAAGGCTGCTCGGGGATTAGCACGTCGACGGCACCTCCCGCGATGCCGGCGTACATCGAAATCCAGCCGGCGTGCCTGCCCATGACTTCGCAAACAATGACCCTCTGGTGCGACTCGGAGGTGGTGCGAAGGCGGTCAATCGCCTCGGTCGCTATCTGGACTGCTGTATGGAAGCCAAAAGTGACTTCCGTCGCAGACAGGTCGTTGTCGATCGTCTTCGGCACCCCTACGACCGTTATGCCTTCGCCAGCCAATTTGTTAGCAACGCCCAAAGTATCGTCACCCCCGATAGCCATGAGAGCATCGACCTTTTCTGCAGCGAGCGTCGACTTTACCCGCTCCGAGCCACCTTCCACCTTGTAGGGGTTGGTACGGCTCGTGCCGAGAACCGTGCCCCCCTTGTCAAAGATCTCTCGGACACGAGAGGAGTCGAGCGGTGTCGTCCGGTCTTCGATCGCCCCGAGCCAGCCGTCGAGGAAACCGACGAAGCTGTCGCCGTAGCGCTGCTCGCCTTTCAGCACTGCGGCCCTTATGACTGCGTTCAACCCCGGGCAGTCGCCTCCACCTGTAAGAACACCGACTCGCATGGCAAACTCCTTCGTTCGTTCGGCCTTAGTACACTTGGCCTTTTCGTGACGGCCCCAATGTAGCTCGCAAAGCGTCAGCGCAGAGTTGGCGGCGCGAACCGAAGAAACTCGTTCAGCTCCCCTAAAGTGGGCGGGTCGGCCCCCGGCCGCGTGCACGTGAAGGCGCTCGCCGCGACGGCTTGGCGCAGGGCTAGGTCGAGGTCGTCCTTGCCGAGATCGAAGATGCCAGCCGGGCTGAGCGCCCCCTCACTGGCAAAGCGAGCGAGAAGCGCCGCACTGAACGCATCCCCCGCGCCGATCGTGTCCGCGACCTCGACTTCCGGCGGGGCCCAACCAGAACGCTCACCCGAGGCATGGAACGCCGTCGCCCCGCACTCGCCCTCGGTGACGACCACCAGCGCCGCGCCGCCCGAGAGCCACGCGCCAGCCACAGCTTCCACCTCTTCGCCGGGGTAGACGGCTGCCAGGTCCTCGTCCGAGGCCTTCACGATGTGAGCACACGAAGTCAGCCGCTCGAGCCTCTCGCGGTACGCGCTCGGGTCCGAGATGAGCCCTCGGCGCACGTTGGGGTCCAGCGACACGACCGCCTCCCCGGCGCTTCGCACGGATTCCAGCCACGCAGCAAGCACGGAGGCACCGGGTTCGAAGGTCGCTACGAGAGAACCGGTATGGACGGCGCCGAAGCGGCCCGGCACTGCGGGCAGTTCTCCGGCCGACCACTGCCAGTCCGCTGTCTCGGGGCCGTAAAAGGTATAGCTGGCCCGGCCGGCACCGTCCAGGACCACGACGGCGAGGGTCGCGGGCTCGGTGGCTTCGACCGAAAAGGAGAGGTCGACGCCGTTTGACGACAAGTGTTCGCGAAGCCAGGGACCAAAACCCTCCACCGCGAACCTCCCGGCGAAGCCCGTGCCGACGCCCAGGCGCGCGAGGCCCACGGCCGCGTTGGCCGGCCCGCCACCAGGGAGGGCTGAATAGCGCCTCGAGCCAGCGGGGGGTCTACTGGCGTCGTCGGGCGCGAGGTCGACAAGGCATTCGCCTACCACGAGGACGAGCTCTGGGGCCACCGGTTGACAGTACCCCTTGCCTCGGCCAGGCCCCCAACCCGCCCTGTACCGGCTCCCCTGTACCGCGGCGCCGCCCTGTACCGGCTCCCCTGTACCGCGGCGCCGCCCTGTACCGCGGCGCTGCGCTGCGGCGCTTGCGCGGCTGGCGCGGCCGCTCGAAGGCCCCGCCCGAATCCACCGCCTTTTGCCCCGTGCCGGCTCGATGCGCCCGAAGCGGTTAGGGTATCGGCCAATGCGACCGGTCGAGCTCGGGCCTAATCAACCAAGGCAGTTTTATAGGGGGGGTGACGCCATCGGGGCCTTCAGGGGCAAACCCGTACAGGACGCATTCCGCCCCGAGGACTGGGTGGCGGCTGCTAACCCCCGCTTCGGCATGGCCGAGGACGGCCTCTCGAGGCTTCCGGGCGACGGTTACCTTCGTGACGCGATCGAAGCCGACCGAGAAACCTGGCTCGGCCCTCAGCATGCCGACTACTTCGGCGCATCCCCTGCCCTCCTCGTCAAACTGCTCGATGCAGGCGAGCGCCTCCCAGTCCACGCCCACCCATCGAGGTCCTTCGCACTCACCCACCTCGGGTCCCGCCACGGCAAGACCGAGAACTGGGTCATCCTTGGGACGAGGGGCGCCGAGCCAACCGTCTACTTGGGTTGGTCACGCGACCTTGAGCCAGACGAACTTCCCAACTGGGTCGCCCAGCAAGACACCGCAGCGATGCTCGAACGCCTGAACCGCATAGTGGTGGCCCCAGGCGACGCCGTTTTGGTGCCCGCCGGCACCGCCCACGCCATCGGCGAAGGGATCTTGTGTGTCGAGCTTCAAGAGCCGACGGACTTCTCGGTAATGCTCGAGCTGAAGGGCTTCGACCTCGACCCCGCTGGGGGGGAGCTTGGCCTCGGCCGGGATCTGGCGGTCTCCTGCGTCCAACGCGAGGCGTTCAACGCCGCCGCCCTGGCCCAGCTCGTGCGCCGCGCGGCACCAAGCGACGACGGCCCCTTAGTCGAAGACGCCCTGCCTGAAGGAGCGGCACCCTATTTCCGCGCCCAGCGCGTGCACCCACGAGGTGGTCAAGTCCGCCTGGAAGCATCTTTCGCTGTGCTCATCGTCCTCGCCGGCGAAGGCTCGCTGGCCGGCGATGGGTGGCACGCAGACGTCTCCGCCGGGCAGACCTGGGTCGTGCCCTGGGGAGCTGGTCCCATTGCAGCCTCAGGGAAAATGGAACTGCTGAGGTGCCTGCCGCCCTTGCCTGCTGACGCAAGCCGAGACGATCCCGGCTCCAAGGCGGGCGGTTAGCGAGCAATTAGCGGGCGGTTAGCGAGCAATTAGCGGGATAGACGCCCGCCTGCTACTGCCAGCCCCCGGCTTCTACAACCGGCGCATGACCGTCACCACCTTGCCAAAGAGCCGGACCTCCGAGGCCGGGTAAACGAGTGGGCTCATGCGCTCGTTGGCGGGCAGCAATACGACGTTGTCACCATCGCGCGAGAACCTCTTCACCGTGGCCTCGCCCCCGGGGATCCCGGCAGCAACTATTTGTCCGACCTCGGCGTCCGGTTGCTGGCGGATGACCACGAAGTCGCCGTCCAGGATGCCTGCATCCACCATCGAGTCGCCCCTCACGCGGAGCATGAAGAGGTTTCCACCGCCGGTGAAGTCCTCCGGGAGCGGCAGCAGCTCCTCGATGTTTTCCGAAGCGAGCACGTTGGTGCCCGCGGCGATGTCCCCGACCAGAGGGACCTGTCTCGTGGGCCGGCACTCGATCGGTGCTCCCGAAGCAGCGTCATAGCGCACTTCGAGGGCGCGCGGCTTGGTTGGGTCGCGGCGCAGGTAGCCCTGTCGTTGCAGCGTGTTGAGATGGGCCTGCACGGTCGAGGTCGAGGCGAGCCCCACGGCCGCGCCGATCTCACGCACCGAGGGCGGGTACCCGTGCTCCCGCACCTGAGCGGCAATGAACTCAAGTATCTCGCGGCGCTTGTCTGTCAATGCGACTTCGCTCAAGGTTGCCTCCGTTCCGGAGCGGCATACGGCCGCTGCCTACCAAGGTCCCGCCGCCGTCCATGGCAGCGCCACCACCAACCATCTTAATCGCCCCTGCACCAAAGGTCAAACGTATGTTCCGGAAATATCGCCCGGGGGAGAGCGAGAGAGAGGGGGGCAGAGCGCGGACACGCAGGGCCAGCGGGAGACGGCGAACGGCAGACCGCCAGCGGCGAACGGCGAACCGCAGACCAGGACCACGAAGGGCGCGAACAACTTCGCGCCGCACGAAACGCAAAAGTGCTGGTAGATAGGGTATCGGGGAGGGTATCCGCCCTGGTAGACGAAGGTTAGGCGAGGAGGGCCCGGAGGTGGTCCACGTGAGGGGGGAGGGCTGCCGCTAGGGTGGGGAGATGCTGGGCCAGCTCGTGGGTGAGAGGCACGAGGAGGGCTACCTCGCCGGCGGGGGACTCGGCTAGCTCGGACTTGCGGAAGGTGCGGTGGCGGAGAAGGTCGAGCAGGATGGTGTCGGCAGCCGGGCGAGCAACCTCCATCACGTCATAGACGAAGCTGTCCCGGCCCTCCTGGTCGACGTGAAAGAGGCCAAGCTCCAGGTCTAGGCCCGCCGCAAGCAGGGCGACACTCGTTTCGCTCTCGAGGCAGCCGTAGAGGTAGTTGAGGCAAGCATTGATGGGGTCGGGCGCTCGCTGGTTGCCCCACCAGAGCGCCTCGCGGCCCGGGAAGGCCTTCCAATGATCAGGTACCCTGCCGCGGTCACGAGCTGCCCAGCTCACCGCTATGCCCTGCTCAACCCAGCCTCGCCAGTACCGCTTGGCGGCGTTGCGCTCGACCGCTTCGATCATGCCCATGTCCGTGGCGTTCAGGATGGCCACGCGGAGGTCCTTGAACAAGGTCCGGACCTCGGAACGCTCCCCGATGCCGTGCGTCATGCTGAGGAGCACGTCGCCCTGCCCCTTGACTTTCTGCTCGAGGAGGTACCGGGCCAGCTCTAGCCCGAGCTCAGTGCCGAGCGCCAGCGCCTGGGCACGCCGCAAGGGTGCGTCGTGCTTCGCTGGCCATGTCGTCACCCACCGAGGGCGACCCCGTCCGTTGAGGCTCGCCACGGCGACGCCCTGCGCCTCGAGCCACTGGAGAGCGTCCAGGCTGACCGACCCTCCCTGGGGGTTGAGGAGTACCACCCGGCGGAGGCTCCGGTCACCACGCTCCCAGCGTCTCTCCCGGCGCACTGTCCCGATGCCGTCCTTCACGACGAGCGCCGAGCGCTCGACCTTGACCTGCACGCCATAGCCGTCGACGAGGACCACCCCATCTAGGAGCGGTCGCTCGAATGCCTCGCGAGCCCGCTCGAGCACGTCCATCAAGCCCCCAAGCCTAGCCGAAAATGTCAAGCGCGGCTTGCGAGACTATTTAGAAAAAACCGCGGCATTGTCCGCGTAGGAGTCATACCCCCGTAGCACGATGAATCCCGTGACGGTTGGGCTACAACAAGACTTCGGCACCGAGGCGCGGCGCGCCATCTCCAACCGTCACACGTTGAGGCGTGCCCCCTCGGTGCCGAGCTACAGCTCAGAGGTGATGAAAAATGGCAACTGGCCATGTGTTCACCGGAGGCCGCTCTCGCAACCCGCGGTTCTTCCAAGCCAAGTACCTCAGTCCTAAAGAAAAGACGACCGCCGGCAAGTACGACAGCCTGGTTGCCCAGCTCGTGCGAGGCCGGGTCGGTCCAGCAGAGTTCCGGCACGAGGTGGCGAAGTTGCCTACCTTCCGCGGTCGGAAGCTGGCGAGCAATCCCGAT
>JAJYMM010000200.1 GCA_021787035.1 Actinomycetes bacterium | reverse complement strand
GCGCAGGGTGCGACGCTGCGGGAGGCGGGAGGCGGGAGGCGGGAGGCGGGAGGCGGGAGGCGGGAGGCGGGAGGCGGGAGGCGGGAGGCGGGAGGCGGGAGGCGGGAGGCGGGAGGCGGGAGGCGGGAGGCGCAGACTGGCACTAACTCGCCGGCAGGACGTTGATGTCGCCTGAATCGTCGCTCAGGTACATCGTGTGCTGCGAGTTTGGGCCCGTCTGGACATCGACGTGCTTCGTGCCGGACGTCACGCTAGGGACTACGTAATAGGTCGTGCCGGCGGGCACAACTACAGTTATGTTGCCCGAAGCGACCGTCACCGTAACTCGTGCGGGCGGCTTGGTGAAGGACAGCTTCACGTTGCCAGAGTCGTCGTTCACCTTTACGCTGCGAGAAGTGAGGCCGCTCGCCTCGATATTTCCCGAGCTGTTGTTCGCCTCGAGCGGTCCCGACAGGCCGTTCACGACTATATCCCCCGACCCGTCGCCGGCTCGGACGGCACCGCTTAGGCCGCTGATACTTACATTTCCCGAGCCGGAGCTTGCGTGGACGGGCCGCCCCGGCGGCACCGAGAGCCGCAGGTTGCCACCGCAGCTGCCGATCCAAAAGCAGCTGGGCCCGCCGGCCAAAAACGCCTCGCCCGAAGAAGCCTTCCAGCGGAGCTTGGGCTTGACCAGACTGTAGTACACCATGCCGCTGTACTCCGAGCGTCCATCACTGCTCGGGGAAACGATAATGTCCCCGCTGCCCACTCCCAAGGTGACCGTACCTGTGCCAGGTATGGCCGTGGGCGGGACACGATAGCTGTCCTGGCCGACGAGCGAGACATAGTTGAGGGCACTAAAGCCAATGGCCGCGACGACAAAGGGAAGCCCGATGACGAGGGCCCAGCGGCGGGAACGCGTAAGCGAGATTGGAGTTGTCATTTTCCCTCACAGACCCAGGTAAGTGAGCACCGCCAGCACGCGGCGGTGGTCGGTATCGGTCGGCGCCAGGCCGAGCTTCATGAATATGGAGTTCACGTGCTTCTCAACGGCGCCCGACCCGATCACGAGGCTGGTCGCAATGGCCGCGTTCGAGCGGCCTTCCGCCATGAGCGCTAGCACGTCGCGCTCGCGCGGGGTGAGCGTGGAGAGTGGGTCGGCCTTGCGCGTCAGCAGTTGAGCGACCACCTCAGGGTCTATTGCGCTGCCACCGCGGGCGACCCTCTCCAGCGCATCGAGGAAATCGGCGACGTCGGCTACGCGGTCCTTCAAGAGATAGCCCACGCCGCCGCTCGCCTTCACTGCGAGCAGCTCCGCCGCGTAACGCTCTTCCACGTACTGAGACAAGACAAGCACCCCCGTCTCGGGCCAACGTTTCCGCACGACCAGCGCGGCGCGAAGGCCCTCGTCGGAAAAAGTCGGTGGCATTCGCACGTCCACGACGACAGCGTCGGGCCCCGCCGCTTCGACTTCGCGGAGGAACGTCTCAGCGTCGCTCGCCGCGCCCGCCACATCAACCCCACCCTCGATCAACAAGCGGCTGAGCCCTTCGCGCAATAGCACGGAATCTTCAGCTATCACGACCCGCATGGCAGATCCGCTTCGATGGTTGTCGGGCCGCCGGGCGGGCTGTCGACCGAAAAACGCCCATCTACGGCGCCGACCCTGTCCGCCAAGCCAGCCAGGCCTGCCCCGTCCGGCCTCGCACCCCCCTGTCCGTCGTCATTCACTAAGACCCGCAGAGACTGCCCGTCGGACCGCACGACGACAGACGCCCTATTGGCATGGGAGTGCTTGGCCACGTTGGCAAGAGCCTCAGACACTACGAAATACGCGATCGCTTCAACGGCCGCCGGCGGCCGCCGCGAGAGCTCGACCTCGACAGTCACCGGCACAGGGCACAGAGCCGCGAGGCCAGAGAGCGCGGCGTCGAGGCCCCGGTCTGAGAGCACCGGGGGGTGGACACCGCGCACCAGGTTCCGAAGCTCAGATAGGGCTGCCTTGGCCTCTTGGTGGGCTTGCTCGACAAGTTCCCTGGCCGCCTCGGGGTCGTCGGAGAAACGAGCCTTTGCCCTGCCGAGCTCCATCGCCACCGACACGAGGCGCGCCTGAGCCCCATCGTGCAGGTCACGTTCGATACGCCGGCGCTCCGAGTCTTCCGCCGCCACCATCTTCGAACGGCTCTCCTCTAGGTTGCCAACGCGCTCCTCTAGTTCTCGGCTCCGGGTCCAACCGAGCACGGCGCGCTCGGAGCGCGACACTCCCACTGCCGCGGCCAGCGTCACGTGAGGGGCGGCCAGCGCCATCGTCACGCCCAGAGCTACGGCGATGGCCAGGCTGGGCGCGCCGCTAAGCGTCCAGCCAAAGGCCGTCGCGCCTCGACGGGGGAGGTCGTAGTTGTAGGCGGGCAGCAAGACGAGCGCGAGGGCAACTGACCATGCGGAGATTGCGATGACGAAACCCGCCAGTGCAATGGGAAAACACACGATTGGAGCTGCCAGCTCGCGCCATCGGCTGGGATCCACCAGCACCGATCGGACGCGAGCCACGAAGGGAGGCCTCCTGCGCCGGGGCAGGCCGCTACTGGACTGGCCGCTACTGGACTGGCCGCTACTGGACTGGCCGCTACTGGACTGGCCGCTACTGGACTGGCCGCTACTGGACTGGCCGCTACTGGACTGGCCGCCCCCGGACGGTTGGCGTACATGCACGTCGAGCATGAGGGCGGCCCGCCCCGATTCCAAGGACGCGAACCAGCCGCAGAGCACCAAGGTAAAAGCCAGAACGGGTACCCCGAGGAGAGCCAAGGGGAGCAGGCCAATGCCGAGAGTGAACCCGACCAGGGCCAAGACGAAGTAGATGACCGCTAGCGGCAACCCGCTCACCAAGTACACCATGGCAAGCCAGGTCCGTGGGGAAAAAACGGGCCCTACAACGGCTCCGAGAGACACCCGGTCGTAACTCACGTATTCGACTGTAGGGGTGCTCGCAACCCACATCCATACCGCAGGCCCCCCAACCAAGGGGGGGGCACCCTCAGGCCAAAGACGTGGGCTCTCCTAGTTCCGCGGAGACAAAGCGTCGCCCATCGTATTGCCCATGACCCCAACGAGCTCATCGCAGACCCTCCCACGCCCGACAGGCAACCCTGAGCGTTCCCTCACGCCTGGCCGTCCCGCCGAGCGCCGGACACCGACCGGCGTCCTGGGCCACTTCGTGGTCGCGCATCGAAGATGGGTGCTCTTGTTTTGGCTTGTCGTTGCGCTCGCTGGCATCGCCACCATCGGCACCGTCACGTCAGCGCTGTCCTCAGCCCAGTCGGTACCTGGCAAGTCGAGCTTTGAGACCGCGCAGCGGATCCTGCATATCTACGGCACCGAGGACGACATCCCGCCCGATCTCTTGATGCTCCGCCTACCCCCCGGCGAGCGCGCTCAATCCGCAGCCGGGCGGGAGGCTGTAGCCGAGGCCCTCGCCCCACTTTCGCGCCAACGGTCCCTCCGGGTCCTGTCCTACGAGAACAGCAGGGACCCGCGCCTCGTGGCGGCGAACGGCTCCAGCGCCTTGGCACTCGTCTTCGCGAAGAGCAACGGACCGCCCTCCTACGACTTGGCGCACGAAGTGCGCGCGGCTGCGCCGCCAGGGGTGTCGGTGTCCGCGACTAGCTATTACGACCTCGCCGCCGGCTCCCAGAGCCACGGCCTCGGAGTGCTCGCCGAGACCCTTGTGGGCGCCGTTGGCGCACTGGTCATACTCGCCATCGTCTTCGGCTCGCTGCTAGCCCTGCTACCTCTGGTGGTGGCGGCGGTGTCGATCATGACGACGTTCCTCGCGATCGGGGCCGTGACCACGGTCGCGCCTGTGAGCCAGCTCGTCGAGTACCTGATCGCGCTCATCGGCCTCGGTGTCGCCATCGACTACTCGCTCTTGGTCGTGACCCGCTGGCGGGAGGAGCTCGGGCGGGGCCGGCCTAACGCCGAGGCCGTGGAGGTCGCCGCGGCGACCGCCGGCCGGACCGTCGCCTTCAGCGGAGTGACGGTCGGCATCGGGCTGCTCTCACTCGTTGCGCTGCCCATACCGTTTATGCGGAGCCTCGGCTACGCAGGGATCCTCATCCCACTGGTGAGCGTCGTCGTGGCAGTGACGCTGCTCCCGGCATTGCTCGCAACCTTGGGCCCGCGCCTCGAGTGGCCCCATCGCCGCCGCGCCCACGCCGCTCGCGCCGCCAGCCGCGCGTGGGCGGCCTGGACGCGAGGAGTCGTGCGCCACCGAGCCCTGGCATCGCTTGGCGCCCTCGTGTTCTTGGGTGCCCTCGCCGTCACTGCCTTTCAAATCCGGGTCGGCACCGTCCGGCCCAACTCGCTCTCGCGTTCGGGCCAAGCCGAGGCCGGTTTGGTGGCCCTGCAACGCGACGGCTTCCCCGTTGGGGCCCTCGCTCCCATCGAAGTGCTCGTCCCCGCCGAGGACAACCCCGCCGCCGTGGCCAACCGGCTCTCGTCTCTGGCCGGCGCCTATACGGCTGCGTCCCCCACCGGCCCCGAGTGGCAGCGCGAGGGCACGGCGCTCGTAGACCTCCTGCCGGCATCTGCCACGACAGCGCGGTCCAACACGGAACTGCTGCGGACGATCAGTTCCGATCTCACCACGATCGCGCCGGGCGCTCGGGCCACTAGCTTCGGCCTCGACGAGCTCGAATGGGTCCACGCGCTCTACGGGTCGGCTCCTTACGTGCTCGGGCTTGTCGCGCTCGTGACCCTCGTAGTGCTGGCCTTCGCGTTCCGGTCCCTCGTGCTGCCGTTCAAAGCCTTGGCCTTGAACGTGCTCTCAGTGGGCTCTGTCATGGGCGTCCTGGTGGTCGTCTGGCAGCACGGTTTGGGCTCGCGGCTCGTATGGGGTGTCCCGGCGACTGGGGCAGTCGTGGACTTCGTGCCACTGATGGTCTTCGCGTTCCTCTTCGGCCTTTCGATGGACTACGAAGTATTCATCGTCTCGCGCGTTCGTGAAGCGCGCGAGGCAGGTGCAGCGGCCGACGACGCCGTCATCGAGGGCCTTTCGTACACGGGCCGGCTCGTCACCAGCGCCGCGCTGATCCTCGTGCTCGCGTTCGCCGCTCTCGCCGCCGCTCCCGCGGTCTCCCTCAAGATGTTCGCCACGGGGCTCGGCGCCGGCATCCTGATCGACGCCACCGTCGTCAGGGGATTGCTCTTGCCGGCCGTCCTGTCCATTATCGGGGAAAGGGCGTGGGCATGGCCACGAGCCGGCCGGCGGATGCACGCCCCTTGAGCGCTCCGAGCGCCGAGGCCGTGATGGACCCCCTGCCCTGATGCAGGACGGCTAGTGTTCTCGCGACGGCTATTTACAGATCCCAACCCGATATGGAGGGAAAGTGACTGGGCTCGTAAGCATCGGCGCAATACCGGCTGAATTTACCTGGGTCGGCGAACCGGCTGGCGTGACCATGGAAGGACAAGTCCTTACACTGGCGGGTTCCGCGCTGACGGACTGGTTCATCGACCCAGGTTCGGGCACGGCCACGCTCAACGCCGCAGCCGCCCTTTGCTCGCTCCCGGGCGACTTCCAGGTGTCGGCACGAGTCGAAGTCGACTTCGCCTCCACTTTCGACGCCGGCGCCATCGTCCTCTGGCACGAGGACGCGCACTGGGCGAAACTAGCCTTCGAGTACTCGCCGCAGCGAAAACCGATGGTTGTCAGCGTGGTCACCCGGGGCGAGTCCGACGACTGCAACTCCATCGAGGTGGCCTCGGACAGCATTTGGCTGCGGGCCTCGCGGATCGGCTCGGCTCACGCGTTCCACGCGTCCCATGACGGTCAGCACTGGCAATTCGTCCGCCATTTCCGGCTCAATGCCACGGGCGAGGCGCGGGTCGGCTTCGAAGTCCAGTCGCCAAAGGGCGACGGTTGCACGGCGCGCTTTTCAGACTTCGCCTACACCGGCGCCACCTTGAGCGACCTCCGCGACGGGAGCTAGGGACCGCGGCACCCACGGAGGCTATCGCCGGACCTGGGCCTTGGCCGAGAAGGCCATCGCCCTTGTCCGGCGATAGGTCTACTACAGGCCGTCTCGTCCCTCAGCTGGCGGGAACGAGGCCGAAGGCGGCATGGGCGTCGGCAAGGGCTTTCAATGTGACCTCCGCCGGGATCGACTTGGCTGGGTCGGAGAGCAAGACCGTCACCACCGCGACGGTGCCGTCGGCTCGACGCGCTAGGAAACCGAGCGTGAGCACCCCCTGCTCCGACCCGCCTTTAAACCAGACGAGGGGCCAGGTAGTCCGGGAAAGCCCAATGCCCCCGTCGTTATAGGACAGCGCCGAAGAAATCGGGGCCAGGGAGGGCGAAGACGCGTACGCATAAAGCTGTGAGTAGAGCGAGCAGATGTCAGAAGGCGACGCGAACCACTCGATGGACCCGATGTCGCGCGGAGCGCCAGTAGCCGCGGTGAGGTCCACGGCCGAAAGCGGTACTCGGTCCACGACGTTGTCGAGGTAAGCCGTACGCTTTGGCGCCGGGAGCTCGAGATAGGCGTTGGCGTACTTTGGGTAACCGGCGTATTTGAGCACGAACAGCTCTCTCGTGCGGAGGAACGGGTCGTCGAGGCTGGCGTGCGCCGACGTCGTGGCGACTTGGGCTTCGATGGCCGAACGCCCAGCGAGTGCCATGAGCCGGTCAGCCGCCGTGTTGTCGCTGCCGGGCATCATTATCTGCGCCAGCTGGCTCACCGTGTAGGTACTGCCGGCGGGCACGATCTGGAGGAACCCGCTCGGAAGGCTACGGAGACCCGCTGTGAGCGGCACTTCCTTCGACCAAGACAGCCGCCCGGAACGGACCTCGCTCGCTACCGTCGAGAGCACATAGAGCTTGAACATCGACCCGAGCGGCCGCGCTGTCGTGGCCGAAAGCGAGTTGAGGACGTGGCAGGAGCTTCCCTTGCCTCGGGCCGTCGGAGGGGCAATGGTCGCAGCTAGGAACCCGACTCCCGGCGCAAGGGAGCGCAGCTGGGCATCAAGGCCGGCCCAGCTCGTTGGGGTGGCGGGCAACGCCGGTGATCGGCCAAGCCGCAGGCCGCTGATGAGGCCCTGGGAGTCGACGGACATGATGAAGGAGTACTCGGCCGCGCCCGAGGCAAGGCCGCCTTCGAGGGCGGAGGCCGTCAGGCCCGCGTCCAGGTAGGTGACCCGGAGCGGGGCGCGGAAACGCAGCGCCCCGAGGTCGGCGTTCAAGACGGCCGGCGGTGCCGCGGCCAGGAAACTGGCATCGAAGTGAGCCTTCAACTCTGCCGTAGGTACGGACGCTTTGGTGAACGCACCGAGCAGCCAGCGCAGCTGGCGGCCGACGGGGTAGTTGGGGATAGCCCAAGCGAGGGAGAGGTTGTCCTGCGCCGCTGGCAGCACCGAGGCCGTCGATGGCAGCGCCAAGGCTGTCGATGGCTTTGCTGGCAACGTCGTCGCTGGCGCCTGGGCCTGAGCGGGGCCCGGGCCGAGGGGTGCCATCGCGAGGCTTAGGGCAATGGAACCGGCGGCGACTGCGGCGCCTCGCGGCCTCAAGGTGGACCTAAGAACGTGCGCGTGCTTCACGGTCTCCCTTTCCAAGAGCGTCATCATTACCATTGTAGGTAATGTTCCCAGCCCCGTCAATAACACTAGGCTAGGCTCGTGACGAGCGCCGACCTGCTTCTCCACCCGGTCCGCCTGAGGGTCGTCAATGCCTTCCTCGGGGACCGACCCCTCACGACCTCGCAGCTCGCCGAAGAGCTGGACGACGTCCCGACCGGGAGCCTCTACCGTCACGTCGCCAAGCTCGCCGACGCCGGCGTTTTGCAGGTCGTGGCCGAACGCAGGGTCCGCGGCATCGTCGAGCGCACCTACATGCTCCGCCTCCAGGCCGCCCGCATCGGCGCCGCCGAAGCAGAGGCCATGAGCCCAGAAGAACACTCCCGCGCCTTCCTGTCCTACGTCGCCGGGCTACTGGCGGAGGCCGACCGCTACATAAACGGCCCCTCCCCCGACTTCCTCCGCGACGGTTTCGGCTACCACACCACGGCGATGTGGCTCTCAGACGCCGAGTTCGCCGAGTTCGGCCGCGAGCTCGCCAAGCTCGTCCAGCCCCGCCTCGCCAATGCCCCCGGCAGGGCCAGGAAACGCCGCCTGCTCTACAGCGTCTTCCTCCCAGGCACCGAACAGCGGGCCAAGAGCACCGCTAGGTCCAAGAGCACCGCTAAGTCCAAGAGCACCGCTAAGCCACAAAGACCACGCAAGGCTGCGGGCACCTAGACCTCGAGCAGCGACACGGGCCTCTGCGCCGCCCGGCGAACAGCCAGACGACCGGGCTCGATAGACCAGCGCCCGCTGCGCCAGACTATGACCATAGCCAGCTCAGTACCCTCACGCTCGTGGCGCGCGCTCGCGCTGCTCGTGGCGGGGGCGTTCTTCATGGAAAACCTCGATGGCACGATCATCGTCACGGCCACCGACCGCATGGCGCGTTCGTTCCACGTGCCAGCGGCCGACTTGAACGTCACGATCGCCGCCTACCTCCTCACGCTCGGTGTTTTGATCCCGGTGAGCGGATGGGTGGCCGACCGCTTCGGCACCCGGACCGTGTTCGCCACCGCTATAACGATCTTCACGACGGCATCAGCGCTCTGCGCCCTGTCGACAAGCCTAGAGGAGCTCACCGCCACGCGCGTGCTCCAGGGCCTCGGGGGCGCCATGATGGTCCCGGTCGGCCGCCTCGTCGTCCTGCGCGCATCTGAGAAGCGGGACCTCATCAAGGCGATCGCCTACCTCACTTGGCCTGCGCTCGCCGCCCCGGTGATCGCGCCGGCCGTCGGTGGGGTGCTCACGACCTACGCGTCGTGGCGGTGGATATTCATCATCAACCTCCCGCTCGGAGCGATAGCCCTCTATGTCACCATTCGGACCGTGCCCAACATGCGCGAGGCCGAACGGACCGCCCTCGACTGGCGGGGGTTCCTACTGACCGGCGCAGGCCTGGCCACCTTCGTCGGCGGCATCGAGGGTGCGACTGACGGTGCCACCTGGGGGCTGGCCCTGGCAGCGGTCTCCGCCGGCGCAGTCTTGATCGTCGTCGCGGTGGCCCAGCTCAGGCGCACGCAGAAGCCGCTCCTCGACCTCAGCCTCTTTTCGCTGCCTACTTTCCGGGTCACGAACGCGGGCGGCTCGTGCTTTCGGATGGCGATCGGTGCCGCGCCGTTCCTCCTCCCCCTCCTCTTCCAGGAGGCCTTCGGGTGGAGCGCCTTCAAGGCAGGGCTCATCGTCGTCCCCCTCTTCCTCGGCAACATCGGGATCAAGCCGCTCACCACGCCGATCCTGCACCGCTTCAAGTTCAAGACGGTCCTCGTCACTTCGTGTGTGGCCGCCGCCGCGACCCTCGCGCTCTGCGCCACCTTCACCGCGACGACGCCCCTGGTGCTCGTGGTGGTCGTGCTCGTATTGAGCGGCACGTTCCGTTCGATCGGGTTCACCGCCTTCAACACGATCGTCTTCGCCGACGTGCCCCAGGAGCGAATGAGCAGCGCCAACACACTCACAAGCACCGTTCAGCAGCTCACGATGGGCCTCGGCGTCGCAGTGGGGGCATTGGCCCTCTCGGCTGGCGGCCCGATCGCACGTGCCCTCGGTGGCACCGGGACGGGGCGCGCCCCCTTCGTCGTGGCCTTCGCCCTGGTCGCGTGCCTCCCACTGCTGGCTGCGGCCGAGTCGGTGTCGCTGGAGCGCCGTGCCGGTTCTGCCCTCACGGCTCGGGAGGCCGGCTAGGCCTTATCGCCGGCGCAACCTCGGGTGCTATCCGAGGGCGCCACCGGCAACGGCCAGCTAAGATCGTGGGACGACACTTCAGATGTACAGCCGCTCCTTTTCGGAGCTCGACAGCGCTCAGGCCGTCTACCACTCCGACACGGCAGAACACTCGACAAGGGTGAGCCGGATCTGCGGGCTCTTGGGCGTAACACTGGGGCTCCAAGATGGAGATGTGGAAGCGGTCCAATGGATAGGCATCCTCCATGACGTCGGAAAGCTCGAAGTCCCCCTCGAGCTGCTCCGCAAGCCCGGCCCTCTTTCTCCCGCCGAGTGGGAGCAGGTGAAGAAGCACCCAGGTGCCGGGTCCGACATCGTGCTGGCGATCTCGCCCACGCTTGCTCCCATAGCTTCCGGCATCCGTGCACACCACGAGCGATGGGACGGCTCGGGCTATCCAGATGGCTTGGCGGCGTACAGCATCCCGCTGTTCGGCCGGATCGCGGCTGTCGCCGACGTGTTCGACGCCCTCACGCACCGGCGCGAGTACCGCCAAACCAGCTTCTCACATCGTGAGGCTTCAGCTTTTGTCCTCGACGGTAGCGCTCGTGCGTTCGATCCGGAGATCGTGCGGGCGTTCGCTGACCTCGACCGCCGGGGCTTGGTCCAAGCTGATCAAGAGGCCTGACCAAAGGCCTACGGCTCTTCAGGGGCCCCTAGCGCAGGCGCCGATTTCGCCGGGACGGTTCTGAGCCCGGCGGCGGCAACCGATGTCACCCTGGCCCGAGCGGCGGCGAAGTTGCCTGAACGGGCCCGCCCATAAACGAGCTGCCCAAATCCGACTTCGTTGGTCGAGAATCACGTCCTCGAAGGATATGCTTACTGACCGTTAGGACAACGACTACTACCTAGGAGGGCCCGATGGCTATCCAACTGGGCGAC